>JBDKIP010000206.1:0-4291 GCA_039797015.1 Bacteroidota bacterium | reverse complement strand
GGCCGTACGGTGGGGCGTAACCCTGAATCTCGTTTGGGCCTGGATCCTGACCATCCCCATCAGTGCGTTGCTGGCCGGCGGCATCTATGTGCTGGTTCGATTGTTTTGATCGTGATCGGATCGAATTATATCCCGATTTTTGTAGGGATTCCGCATGAAAAAGATCCTCGTCACCGGCGGCACCGGATACATCGGCTCCCACACCCTCGTCGACCTCATCGAACAAGGGTATGACGTGATATCGGTCGACAATTACAGTCGCTCCGACGCCCGCATGCTTCAAGGCATCGAATCCATCACCGGAAAAAAGGTACCCAACTACGCCATTGATCTTTGCTCGCTATCCGATACCCGCACCATTTTCGAACAACATAAAGACATTGCCGGCATCATCCATTTCGCCGCCTACAAAGCCGTTGGCGAATCGGTCGAACAACCCTTGTTGTATTTCGAGAACAACATCCAATCGCTGCTCAACCTCTTGCGTTGCGTGCAGGAATATCGCATCCCCTACTTCGTGTTTTCCTCCTCCTGCACCGTATACGGCGAACCCGATGAGATTCCGGTAACCGAGCAAACACCTCTCAAATCCGCTGCTTCTCCATACGGACTCACCAAACAGATCGGCGAACAGCTGCTCCAAGATTTTGTCAAAGTAACCGATTGCTCCGCCCTTTTACTACGCTATTTCAATCCAGCCGGCGCACACCCCTCGGCTCAAATTGGTGAACTACCCATTGGGAAACCACAAAATTTAGTACCCGCCATCACCCAAAGCGCACTAGGCGTGATCGATGCCCTTACCGTGCATGGAATCGATTACCCCACACGGGATGGATCCTGCGTACGCGACTACATTCACGTATGCGACCTGGCCCGCGCACATACACAAGCCCTTCAGTTGCTGGAGAAAGAAAATAAAACCCATGCCTGCGAAGCCATCAACCTGGGCAGCGGAACGGGCGTCACGGTACTCGAAGCGATTCGGGCCTTTGAAAAAGCGGCGGGACGAACACTGGAATGGACCGCCGGCCCCCGACGCCCCGGCGACGTAATGGCCATCTATGCCAACAACGAAAAAGCCACAAGCCGATTGGGCTGGCGTGCAGCGTATGATGTAGAAGCCATCATGGCCACTGCCTGGGCCTGGGAACAACGCTACCGCAACGGAGAAACGGTGCTTTCCCGCTGATCCTTTTTTCCACGGAATTATTGACTTTTCCTCATTCGTTTTTTCACGCACCGAATGAAACTACATTTGCGTCAATCTTCCCCCCATGCTCAAAGACATCGTTTCCACCGGCAACAAAGACACACGAAGTGGCTTTGGCGACGGCATCGTAGCCGCTGCTCGCAAGAATCCAAACATCGTAGCCCTTACGGCAGACCTCGCGGGTTCACTGAAACTGAATCAATTCATGAAAGAGTTTCCCGAGCGTTTTTTTCAATGCGGCATCGCGGAAGCCAACATGATCGGCGTAGCAGCGGGGATGACCATTGGCGGAAAGATCCCCTTTACGACAACGTTTGCAAATTTCTCGACGGGACGTGTGTATGATCAAATTCGTCAATCCGTCGCCTATAGCGGAAAGAACGTGAAGATCTGTGCATCGCATGCCGGACTCACCCTCGGGGAGGATGGAGCCACGCACCAAATTCTTGAAGACATCGGACTGATGAAAATGCTGCCGGGTATGACGGTCGTTGTTCCTTGCGATTATGCGCAAACCAAAGCCGCCACGGAAGCCATCGCGGAAATGGACGGACCTGTTTACCTCCGATTCGGTCGCCCCGCCTGGCCCATCTTCACGCAAGAATCCGATTTCGTATTAGGGAAAGCACAATATTTCTCCGAGGGCACCGACGTTTCCATCTTCGCCTGCGGCCACCTCGTGTGGAACGCCATCCAAGCAGGCGTCCAATTGGAGGCGGAAGGAATCTCCGTTGAAGTCGTGAATCTGCATACCATCAAACCCCTCGACGAAGCAGCCATCATCCGCACCCTGCAAAAAACAGGTTGCGCCGTTACCGCCGAAGAGCACAACATCCTGGGTGGTATGGGCGATGCCGTTGCACAAGTGGCCGCTAGAAATTGTCCCACCCCCATCGAATACGTGGGCACCAATGACACTTTTGGCGAAAGCGGAACACCTGCTCAACTGCTAAAAAAATACGGACTCGATGTACCCGACATCGTAGCCGCTGCCAAAAGAGCGATGGCCCGAAAAAAGAGCTGACCTTCGTTAAACGAAACTCAACCCGTTTCGTCTTAGGGTTCCATGCCACTGCATTCAGATGCTGAGATCTTGCTGGCCTTCCAAGAGCCATCCACGAAGGAGTCTGCCTTCACCCAGCTCGTGCGCAAATACCAGGAACGGCTTTATTGGCACATCCGCCGGTTGGTCGTTACTCACGAAGACGCGAACGACGTGATCCAAAATGTTTGGATCCGGGTTTGGAAAGGATTGGAGGGATTTCGATCCGACAGCCAACTCTACACCTGGCTCTACCGCATCGCCACCAACGAATGCCTGAGCTTCCTCGAACAAAAAAAACGGAAAGGAGCCATTTCCCTCGATCAGGAAGGGGGGGTAGACCTATCCGAACGGGTGCGGGCCGATCAGTACTTCGATGCCGAAAAAGCCGAATGGAAACTGCAACTGGCCATCCAGGGCCTGCCGGAAAAACAACGGCTGGTCTTCACCCTTCGTTACTACGACGAAATGCCCTATGAAGAAATGAGCCGCGTGCTGGATACAAGCGAGGGAGCGCTCAAAGCCAGCTACCACCATGCTGTTAAAAAAGTGGAGGACTTTCTACTGAACCATTAAACCTATCCAACCCTATCCTATCTTAATGACCTGAAAAGACATGCCGGATCGCCAGACCATACAAAAAGAGCTCCTCGAACAAAACAGTTGCTTGGCTGAGCAGCCCTCCCATATGCCATATGCTGTACCGGAGGGATATTTCGAGTGCCTGGCAGAAACGATCCTGACCCGCATCCGACAAGCAGAGGTACAAGAAGAACTTGGTTCGCTGTCGCCACTCCTGCAACAACTTTCCCGTACAAACCCATACAATGCGCCAGCCGGTTATTTCGAACAGGCCGCTTCGATCCCCGCGAAACCAGCCACACCGGTCCGCTCCCTGTTTCAAAAAACCTGGGTCCGGTATGCCGTAGCAGCGGCCGCTGTTGTAACGGGTATCTTTATCTGGCTCGGACAAATAAATCAACCGACTGAATCGATCACGGCACAGGGGGTAATCACGAAATACAAATTGGAAATTCAGCAGCTGGATACCAATAAGCAGATCCAATTGCAAGAATTCATCGCGGCCGGCCTATCGGGAGAAGAGACGGCACAATTGGAAAAATCAAAATTAAGCGGAAATGGACTGTTGGCAGATGTGTCCGAACAGGAATTGAGTGAGTTCGTGGAGCAATCCGAGTTCATCACCGCTACCGAAATGAATGATTGATATGCGTAAGATCCTCTTGATAAATTTTTTTCTGCTCACGGCCCTAATGGCCTGGTCTCAACCACCGGGACCACCTCCAGACGGAGAGGGCCCGCCCGATCCGAAACTCCCGGAGCGCATGAGCGCATTCATCCAAACCAAATTGGAGATGACCGCTTCCGAGCGTGAAAAATTTGACCCGGCATTCAAGTTATACCTGAAAGATCTGTCGAGGATCCATCGCGAGAACAAGGGCGATCGGTTGATCATGCAACAACAGATGATCGAGTTGAGACTGAAATACCGAAAGGATTTTCGTCAATGGCTGGGCGATCAGCGAGGCGATCGGATCTTTTTAGAAGAAGAGCGATTTCGGGGCGAAGTATTGCGCATGCTGCGCGAACGCCGCAAGGGACGAATGGGACCGCCCCCGCAACCTCCGGGCGGAAGACGTCGTTTTAAATAAGGTCATTGCGCGAAGGTCCAATCCGGTCGTTGGATGTCGTGAAAGAACAGAAACGTCCACCCCTCCTTTTCTCCTTGCTCCCACCACTGCTGTCGTAACTGTTGTGCTTTTTTGCCATCAAAATCATATTTGGCGACAAAACGGTTTTTCATCTGACGCCATTGCGGTGCTTCGTCTCCCCCAAAGAAAATCGTTTGATCGCCTTCCCGGATCGTGAATACCTGATGATGGGGGCAATGACCCCCACTGTGACTGACTTCTATATATCCATCGATCAAATCACCATCTGATACAAACTGTACCTGTGGATGGCCAAGCAAGATCCGCACTTCATCTGCCGGATAGGACAGCGTATTTTTCTCC
>JBDKIP010000205.1:0-5959 GCA_039797015.1 Bacteroidota bacterium | reverse complement strand
CGATTTACCATTGCCGGCGCACGTGGAGCCCGCAAACTCACGGTCGATTTTCTGGGCACCAAGGGCGAGAAGCTGGGCGTTTGGGAGATCAGCGAAACAGATCTGAAATCACCTCGTTAACCGATGCGCATCGCGTTCGCCTATGAAAAGCGAAGGGTGATGCAAGCGCTTCGCTATCACTTTATCAGTCGGCTGGAGCTTCGATTGCTCATCCTTACGGTGAATGTTTTTGCTATTGGTTCATTGATTCTCTATGCGTTGGGAAAAGTGAATCCGGCGGCCTTTTTACTCAGCTCCTTTCTTTGGTTGTTGCTCATGGTTGCGATCTGGTGGTTTCTGCCCTATGTGGTATTTAAGCAAACGCGGGCCTTTCAGCATGCCTTTGAAATGGATTTTACGTCGGCTGGCTTTGAGTTATGTCATGAAGGGAAAGGCAATGCGTGGAATTGGAGTTCGCTTCATCAGTGGAAGGAGACTCCCTTTTTCTTTCATCTGTATTTCGATCCGCGTTCTTTTTGGCTGGTGCCAAAAGATTCCATGAAGGATGAAGACCGGATCCAGCTACGCGCCTGGCTTAGGGAGTATGTATCTAAGGGATCAAAGTGATTTTTCCATGACGACGTGGGGAATGGACACCTCCGTGAATTCGGTACTGGTGACGTTATATCCCATCTTTTCATAAAACCCCACGGCATGCTTGCGGGCATGCATGATCATGTTCTTATAGCCTTGGTCGCGGGCGATGTTCTCCGCGAAATTCATCAGTGCCTTTCCCACGCCCTTTCGTTGCAACTTATCTGATACGGCCATTTGACGAAGGCGGATGGTTTTTTCATTTTCCCTGACCAGCATGCAGCAGCCAAGAAGCTCATCTTCCTCAAAGGCACCGATGTGCACATGGGGCCGCTCTGCTTCCAATTCATCGGATTCCAGGGTCAACCCCAAGGGGCGCCGCAGAATCTCCTGCCGAAGGCGTACCATCTCCAAGTACTCGGGGCTGTTGTGGTCAATGATCTTTAAGGCCATAGAAAAAACGACGAATTTGAATATACGATTTTCCGGGGATACAAACCGTCGTTCAATGATTTGGGTCGGAGATTAAACAATCTGAGTCATTCATTTTCAATTCTTTAGGCACTGACGGAAAAATCCTCTCTGGCGGTGGTAATTTGACCAAAAACTATATTTTTGCACCCAATAAACAAAACCTTTACACATGTCAGACATCGCATCTCGAGTCAAGAAGATCATCGTGGACAAACTGGGTGTGGACGAAGCCGAAGTGACCAACGAGGCATCTTTCACCAATGACCTGGGCGCAGATTCGTTGGATACCGTTGAGCTCATCATGGAGTTCGAAAAGGAATTCAACATCTCTATTCCGGATGAGCAGGCTGAAACCATCACTACTGTTGGCCAGGCTGTATCCTATTTGGAAGAGCACTCCAAGTAAGTTGACTCCGAGTCGTCCTGCCGAAATTCGACGAACGACCGATACATGATTTAACCGCCTTCTTGATCGGAATCCCGGCTTGAGAAGGCGGTTTTCATTCAATACCATCTTCTGACTAACTTTCCAGTATGGAACTGAAACGCATCGTGGTGACCGGCATCGGAGCCCTCACCCCCATTGGCAACAACCTCGATGAATATTGGAATGCACTGCTGGCGGGTGTGTCCGGCGCCGGACCCATCACGCAATTTGATGCCAGCAAATTCCGCACACGTTTTGCCTGCGAGATCAAGAACTTCGATCCCACTCAATACCTCGATAAAAAAGAAGCCCGAAAACTCGATCGCTTCGCTCAACTCGCGTTGGTCGTCAGTGATCAGGCCATGGCCGATGCCGGTCTGAACAAAGACAACATCAATCCCGATCGCGTGGGCGTAGTCTTCGCGAGTGGCATTGGCGGACTCATTACGTTCCAGCACGAGGTCACTGATTTTGCCAAGGGCGATGGAACGCCGCGCTTCAATCCCTTCTTCATACCCAAGATGATCTTGGACATTGCAGCCGGACACATTTCTATGCGACACAACCTGCGGGGACCAAACTTCGCAGTCGTGAGTGCTTGTGCCAGCAGCACCCATGCCATCATGGATGCGTTCAATTTGCTTCGGTTGGGAAAAGCGGACATCATACTCACCGGCGGTGCTGAATCAGTCATCAGCGAAGCAGGAGTGGGCGGATTCAATGCCATGAAGGCGATGAGTGAACGAAACGACGACCCGCATACAGCGAGCCGCCCGTATGACAAGGACCGCGATGGATTTGTGATGGGTGAAGCGGCGGGTTGTTTGGTGCTCGAAACATTGGACAGTGCGCTTGCCCGCGGTGCTAAAATCTATTGTGAGGTTGTAGGTGCCGGCGCTACGGCTGATGCCTATCACATCACAGCTCCCCATCCAGAGGGATTGGGTGCGAAGAATGTAATGATCGCTGCGTTGGAAGAGGCGGGTATGCAACCCGACGAGATCGACTACATCAATACGCATGGTACATCCACGCCGATCGGGGATGGGGCAGAGGTTAAAGCCATCACGCAGGTGTTTGGCGAGCATGCGTATAAGCTGAACATCAGTGCCACCAAATCCATGACCGGTCACTGTTTGGGCGCGGCCGGCGTGATCGAGGCCATTGCCAGCATCAAGGCCGTCATGCACGACATTGTTCCCCCAACAATCAATCACTTTACGGATGATCCGGAGTTGGATCCCAAATTGAATTTCACGTTCAACAAGCCACAGGCTCGCCTCGTTCGTGCGGCACTCAGCAATACGTTTGGTTTTGGCGGACACAACGCTTGTGTGATCGTGAAAAAATATGTCTGATCATTCCAATTTGCTGCATCGATTCTTCGGCTCTGCAGAGGAGCGGATTTTTCGTAAGAATTTGCGTAATCTGTTGGGATTTCGCCCCCGAAACCATTCCGTCTACGAACTTGCCTTGACGCATCGGTCCATGAAAGAGCCGATCGATCAGAACAATGAACGACTTGAATTTTTAGGGGATGCCATTCTGAGCTCATTGGTGGCGGAGTATCTCTTCAAGCGATACCCATATAAGGAGGAAGGATTCCTTACGGAGATGCGCAGTAAGATGGTGAACCGAAATCAACTGAATGACATTGCCATGCGGATGGGATTGAATAAGATCGCCATTTTCAATCGGTCCGACAACGCGCTGCGCAGCAGCCAGATCTTTGGAAATACATTGGAAGCGCTGGTGGGAGCGATTTACCTCGACCAGGGCTATGCGTTTACCGACAAATGGGTGCTTCGCAATTTGATCCAGCCATATTTGTCCATGGACGATCTGGAGAGCATCGATCTGAATTTGAAGAATAAACTTTACGGGTGGGTTAACCGACAAGGGAAAACATTGGAGTTTGTTACCCTGAACGAAACGCTTGAACGCGGCCGTCGCCTATTCACCATTGCTGCAGTCATCGACGGCGAGCGCATTGCGGAGGGGAAAGCATTCAACAAAAAGGATGCCTCGCAAATTGCCGCGCAGGAAGCGATCACGATTTTGGGAATTGAGCAGTGAAGTTTGAAAAGTTTGAATAGTTAGGGTAGAGAACAACTTCTCAAACTAATTAAACTGCTTAAACTCCTCAAACTGCCCGCCTTCGGCGGGCTAGGCAGGCTGAATCAAGTCCCAAAGATTGCCGTACAGATCCTCAAATACGATCACCTCTCCAAAGGGTTCAGTGAGGGGGCCGCGAATGATCTTGATCCCGTGTGTGCGCAACCGTGCTTCATATACTCGAATATCATCGGTGTGCATGAACAGGAATACCCGTCCGCCGGTCTGGTTACCCACCCGACTCAATTGATCTTCATTCGCCGCCTTAGCTAGTAACAACTGGCAACTGTTCTTTCCTGGAGAAACCACCACCCAACGCTTGGTCTCACTCCTCACCGTATCCTCGAGGAGCGTAAACCCTAACTTACCCACGTAGAAGTCGATCGCTTCATCATAGTCGCGTACGACCAATGCCAGCTGAAATAAATGTTGATTTGACACGAATTAAAGTTTGAAGAGTTTAAGAAGTTTAAATGGTTTGAGTAGTTGAGTTTAAAAGTGAACTGTTTAAACTATTCAAACTTCTCAAACTGCCCGCCGCAGGCGGGCTTAAACTAATCTGCCGTCCGCTCTTGACATAATTCTACTAACACCCCCCCGGCCGACTTCGGGTGTATAAAACAGACTAGCTTATTATCCGCACCTTCCTTGGGCTCGGCATTCAGCAGCTGAAATCCATCTGCCTTCTTTTTCTCCATTTCCGTCCGGATGTCGGCCACGGCAAAGGCGATGTGATGCAGGCCTTCCCCCCGCTTTTCAATGAACTGGGCGATCACGCCGTCAGGGGTCATAGACTCCAATAATTCGATCTTGGTCTCCCCCGACCGGAAAAAAGCCGTTCGCACCTTTTCGGAGGGCACCTCCTCGGTTTTATAGCAGGGAGCTCCCAACAGTTGTTCGTATTTCGGAATGGATTCGGTCAGGGAGCGGACCGCTATGCCGATGTGTTCTACCTTGTCCATGGATTTCGGGTAATTGGGCTGGAAAGTTGCGATTTAAGAAAAATCAGCCTTTCAACCGAAAATAGCATTTCCCCAACAACCTTTTGAGGTAATTTTGCGTTTCTAATTCGAACGTCAAAACACATTATGCTGAACCTACCCGTTTACCTCGATCATAACGCCACCACCCCCTGCGATCCGCGGGTCGTTGAGGCCATGATCCCTTACTTTACCCAGAATTTCGGTAACGCCGCCAGCCGCAACCACTCCTTTGGATGGCAGGCAGAAGATGCGGTCGATACCGCCCGTGAACAAGTGGCCAAACTGATCGGAGCCGATCCCAAAGAGATCATCTTTACTTCCGGTGCCACGGAAGGCGACAACCTAGGCATCAAGGGTGTTTTTGATATGTATGCTTCTAAAGGCAACCACATCATCACCTGCAACATCGAGCACAAAGCGGTGATCGATACCTGCAAGCACATCGAGCGCGAGGGTGGGGAAGTCACCTACCTCGACGTAAAACCGAACGGACTGATCGACCTGCAGGAACTGGAAGCGGCCATCAAGCCCACCACCATCCTCATCGCCATCATGTACGCCAACAACGAGATCGGTACTGTAATGCCCGTGAAGGAAATCAGTGCCATCGCCCGCAAGCATGGTGTCCTGTTTTTCACCGACGGCGTACAAGCGGTTGGTAAGATTCCGGTCGACGTCAACAAGGACGGCATCGACATCATGGCCTTTACTGCCCACAAGATGTATGGTCCAAAAGGGGTGGGTGCCCTATATGTTCGCCGCAAGAACCCCCGCGTGAAAGTGACCGCTCAGATCGACGGAGGTGGACACGAACGCGGCATGCGCAGCGGTACACTCAACGTACCCGGCATCGTCGGATTCGGCAAAGCCTGTGAGATCTGCATGCAGGAAATGGAATCCGATACCGCCCGCATCATCAAGCTGCGCGACAAACTGGAAAATGCGCTCCTGAAAGTGGAAGAATCCTACCTGAATGGCGACAAAGAACAGCGTCTGCCGCATGTCACCAACATCTCCTTCAAGTATGTGGAAGGAGAGGGACTGATGATGGGCTTCAATAAAAACATCGCACTCTCTTCCGGATCGGCCTGTACGTCGGCTTCACTCGAGCCGTCTTACGTGCTGAAAGCGCTGGGACTGGGTGATGACCTGGCCCACAGTTCCCTGCGTTTCGGATTGGGTCGCTATACCACCGAGGAGCAAATTGATTTTACCATTGAGCAGGTGACCAACACCGTGAACAAGCTGCGGGAGATGAGCCCGCTCTGGGAAATGTTTAAAGAGGGCATTGACCTCGACACCGTACAATGGGCGCATCATTGATCTTTTCGAATTAATTTTATAAACGAATAACAACAGATAATCATGGCATACAGTGAAAAAGTGA
>JBDKIP010000204.1:0-2691 GCA_039797015.1 Bacteroidota bacterium | reverse complement strand
AGGACTCCCCTTCTGCCCGTCCCAGATCTTTTTTCAGAAATTCGACCACCTCACTCTTAATGGACGCAAAACGCTCGCTGCGTTCATGCTTGCTGAGTTTTCCTTTGGCAACTTCATAAACCTTCGGTTGGGCAAATGCATAGATCTTGTCGCGAAGCGCCTCATCAGTGGCAGGCTTGACATAATCGCGCTTCCCTTTTACGCCGGCGAGGTCACGCAATTCTTCCTGAGCCTTTACTTGAATGCGGATGGCATCGTGTGCAATCTCAAGGGCTTTGCACAAATCGGCCTCGGAGCATTCCTTGGCTTCCCCTTCAACCATCATGAGGTTCTTGTCTGTGGCAGCGATGATGAAATCCAGATCCGACTTTTCCATTTGAGAGCGGGTCGGATTCACCACGAATTGTCCGTCAACTCGGGACACACGCACCTCCGAAATGATTTCCTTGATGGGAATGTCGGATACGGCCAATGCAGAAGAGGCCGCCAAGCAAGCCATTGCATCGGGCATGATTTCCGGATCGCTGGAGATCAGGGTGACCAACACCTGCACATCGCAGAGGTAGTCTTCCGGAAACAGGGGACGAAGTGCGCGGTCGATCAGTCGACTGGTCAACACTTCGTAATCGTTGAGCTTTGCTTCACGTTTGAAAAATGAACCGGGAATGCGCCCGGCCGCCGCAAATTTTTCCTGATAGTCGACCGACAACGGGAAAAAACTTTGTCCCTCTCGGGGATCTTTGTTGGCTACGACCGTGGCCAGGATCATGCAATTGCCGCAGGAAACGGTGACTGCACCATCGGCCTGACGAGCCAATCGGCCCGTTTCGATGGTAACCATGCGGCCATCGCCGATATCAAACGTTTTACGAATGGGTTGTTGTAACATGTGAGTTGATTTGTGACCGCGACAAGCATGGGCATGCGCGATCGGTGGAAATGATTCCCGATACTACGGCTCGTTGCATCGATCTAGGTGTGAGAACCCCTCCTGCGGAAGGGCATAAAACGAAGCAAGCCCCGGCCGTGTAGCGGGGGCTTGTGATTATTTACGGATACCCAGTTTCTCGATCAAGGCGCGATAACCGGTCAGGTTGTGCTTTTGCAGATAGTTCAGCAAGCGTTTGCGCTTACCAACCAATTGCATGAGGCCGCGGTGGGTAGAGAAATCTTTTTTGTTTACCTGCAGATGGGCGCTGATGTGGCTGATGCGTTCTGTCAGCAAGGCGATCTGTCCTTCGATGGATCCGGTGTTCTTGGCATCACCGGCGTAGGTTTTGAAAATGTTCGCTTTTTTTTCGGTAGTTAGTGACATCTTTTTTTCTTTTTAGTTCATCCGATTTTTTTCATCCGATTTATGAGGGGGCAAAGCTACGGAGCTTTCCTGTAACAAACAAGTGATTTTTTATCTAGAACTGCCCTGACATTCAACGAGTTATCCTGAATACAGTAGATTTGTGCAATGGAATTATCTGCCGACACCAAGGCTATTCTGGGACTGCACCTGCCCACCGACCCACGCTGGGTGAACCTCGCCGCCCTATCGCTGGAAGACATCCTGACCGATCATGCGTATTGTGAGCAAAAAGCTGCCACCTCGTGCATCTCCCTGATTCAGCGGTACAGCCAGCACGAAGAGCTGGTCAGTGCCCTGGCCCCGATCGTCACCGAGGAATGGGGACATTTTCGGCTGGTGCTGGCGGAACTGCACAAACGGGGACTCTCTCTTGGCAAGCAACGAAAGGACGAATATGTCAATGCCTTGCTCGATTTTCAACAAAAAGGCGGCGATCCGGAAACACGCATGCTCGACCAGCTGCTCACCATGGCCATGATCGAAGCCCGCAGCTGCGAACGATTCAAACGGCTGAGTGAAGGACTCGAGGATGCCTACCTGCAAAAGTTCTACCGGCGGTTCATGGAAAGTGAGGCAGGACACTACACCTTATTCATCGAATTGGCCGAGAAATACATTGACCCCTTGAAAGTCCGTGAACGCTGGAAAGAATGGCTCGAATATGAAAAGGAGGTCATGAGAACGCTTGACATCCGCGGTGACCGCATGCACTGATATGAATCTGCCTAACTCCCTTGTCGATTTTTTGACCCATGGCGGTAAGAGAAGATTGTACGTGCATCCAATTACCAACGGGCTGATCCACCAAACCTACCGAATCGACATAGATGAGGAATGCTCGTTGCTTCAATCGATCAACACGAGTGTTTTTTCGGATCCGTCCGGACTGATCCAAAATCACCGAGCGCTCTATCATCACTTCTCAACCCCCGATTCCCCATTCAATCACCCCCTGGCCAAGCCCCTCCCTTTTGATCAGGATCAATGGCTGTTTACAGATGAAACGGGCCAACCTTGGCGTCGATGTGCCTTCATTGCAAATACCTATACGAAAGCCAACATTGAGTCGACTGAACAAGCCGAAGCATTGGCCGATTTTTTTGCACGCTTTACCCGGCATGCCTCTACCATCGGTCAAACGGGTTGGCATGTTCCGCTGCCCGGGTTTCACAACCTGCGCATGCGCTTCGATCAATTCGAACAGGCAATTCGTTCCGATCTGGCCGGAAGAAAAAAAGACCGGCGTGAATTGATCGAGGCACTCACGACCCGCATTCGGTACGTGGAATTTTTCGATCGCATGACGAAAAGCAATTTGCACCCCCTTCGCATGA
>JBDKIP010000203.1:0-3232 GCA_039797015.1 Bacteroidota bacterium | reverse complement strand
GATATTTCGAGCCGGCACGAAATTGGTCTGTCATTTCGTTTCGGGAGAAGAAATTGGCGGTTACCATCTGCGAGGACATTTGGAATCTGGGTGATGATTCGCTCTACCCACATTGTCCGCTCGATCAGCTTGTTTCGCAGCAACCCGATTTGGTCCTGAACCTCTCTGCCTCTCCATTTGATTATACGCATCTGGAGGACCGCAAAGCCATTCTTAAGCAAAATGTAAGCAAATACAAATTGCCCATGTTGTATTGCAACGCCGTGGGCAGTCAAACCGAGATCGTATTCGATGGCGGCTCCCTGGTGATGGATGCGTATGGCAATTTGGTGCAGCAATTGCCCCTCTTTGAGGAGTCGATGCGATACGTCGACTGGAAAGGAGACGGTCGGTTCACCCAACCGGTGTTGGCAACCGCCACTCAATTGCCGGATGCCGAGTGGAACCCCGATGCATTGGAGCCGAAAACCGGTATGGCCGAAATCCATCGGGCATTGGTGTTGGGCATACGTGATTATTTCAGCAAGATGGGCTTTAAGCAGGCGATCCTCGGGAGCAGTGGCGGAATCGACAGCGCCGTAACGCTCGCATTGGCGGTTGAAGCGCTTGGGAAAGAAAACGTACGTGCCGTACTTCTCCCTTCCCCTTTCTCCTCTACGCACAGCGTAGCGGATGCGAAATCGCTCAGCGATCGATTGGGCAATCCCTATGACATTGTACCCATCGACCGGGTTTTCGAATCCTTCCTGCTCGAACTAAAGCCCTTGTTTTCTGGTCATTCTTTCGGATTGGCCGAAGAGAACATGCAGTCCCGCATCCGCGGCAACTTTTTGATGTCGATCGCCAATAAGTTTGGATACATCCTGCTCAACACATCCAATAAAAGTGAATTGGCAACGGGTTATGGTACTTTATATGGCGACATGGCGGGCGGGTTGGCCGTGTTGGGAGATTGTTACAAGCTTCAGGTATACGAGCTGGCTCGCTACATCAATCGGAATAAAGAGATCATTCCTGAATCAATCCTCACCAAGGCGCCTTCCGCCGAATTGCGTCCCAATCAAAAGGATTCCGATTCTTTGCCGGACTATTCGGTGTTGGATCCCATCCTGTATCAATACATCGAGCGGCGACAGGGCCCTGATTCGATCGTTGCGATGGGATTTGATCGCTCGATCGTTGAGCGAACGATTCGTTTGGTCAATGTCAATGAATACAAGCGCCATCAGTTTTGTCCCATCCTCCGTGTTTCGCCAAAGGCATTCGGGGCCGGTCGCCGTATGCCCATTGTGGCGCATTATCACGCAGATAAAAAATTCAGCTGATCCATGCGCGGACTTGTTTATAAATCAACCGGAAGCTGGTATGTTGTTCAAGATGAGCACGGACGAAACTGGAATGCCCGGATCAAGGGCGTGATGAAATTGGACGCCATCACCAGTACCAATCCGGTTGCTGTAGGGGATTGGGTAAAGATGGAAGTGGAGGAGGAAGCCGTTGGAAGTGCCATGATCACGGAGATCGAGTCAAGGTCAAATTATCTGCATCGGCAAAGTCCGCGGCACAAGCATCAACACCACATTGTGGCGGCGAATTTGGATCTGTCGATGTTGATCGTGACGGTGAAAAGTCCCAAGACCTCTACCGGATTCATCGATCGTTGTCTGATCGCTTCAGAAATGTATCATGTTCCTTCTCTGATCGTCTGCAACAAAGCAGATTTGCATACGCTCAAAGAGGACGCCGTCTTTGACGATTGGAAGCGTGTTTATGGAGGGATCGGATATCCGGTGCTTAAGGTCAGTGCTGAATCCGGTGAGGGGATGGATGAGCTGTTGGAAAGACTGAAAAGCAAGACCACCTTGGTGACGGGTCACAGTGGCGTGGGTAAATCCAGTTTATTGAATCGATGGTTGCCCGGACTCAATCGACGCACACAAGACGTGAGTGGTTGGAGCGGGAAAGGATTGCATACCACCACGTTTGCGGAGATGTTCGATCTTCCGCACGGTGGAAAGCTTATCGACACCCCCGGGATGCGTGAATTTGGGTTGGTGAATTTGGAGCGAGCGGAATTGTCGCATTATTTTCCTGAAATGCGAAAGGTGTTAGAGGGATGTCAATTCAACAATTGTCTGCACCTGAATGAACCCGACTGTGCCGTGAAGGAAGCGGTGCGTAACGGAGTGATTGAGGAGAAAAGATACTTGAGCTACGTGAATTTATTGGACTCGATCGATGATCGGAATTACTGATCAGCTTTTAAACTTCTTTGCACGTTTTACATTCTTCATGGCTTTTGGGTCCCCACTGATGATCTGCTCGGCACCCACATTTTTTCCGTTGCTGGGGCAACCCGATTTGCGTTGAAACATGTTTCGCATCAGTCCACAGGAAGAAAAAGTGAAGCATAGGAGCATTCCAATCCAAAAAATTTTCATTGATCGCATGGCATTCATTTGTTGGATGTCTCCTCCCGGAACCATCCGGCATACTTGATGTAATTGTTGGCAATGCGTTCGATCTCCCCGCGCACGAGCTCCGGTGTAATGTCCTTCACTTTTTTTGCGGGCACACCGGCATAGATGCTGCCGCTTTCACAGATGGTTCCTTCCAGTACCACGGCGCCGGCGGCAATGATCGTATTGGAGTGCACAACGGCGTTGTCCATAACGATCGCGCCCATACCGACCAGCACATGATCGTGAAGCGTACACCCATGAACGATGGCATTGTGTCCGATCGAAACGGAGTTTCCGATGGTGGTGCCGCATTTTTCAAATGTGCCGTGAATGCAAGCACCATCCTGAATGTTGACGCGGTCACCGATGCGGATAAAATTCACATCTCCCCGAACAACCGCATTGAACCAGATGCTGCCATCACGTCCCATTTGCACATCGCCCACAATGGTGGCATTCGGCGCCAGAAAAATATTTTCTCCGAACTGGGGTGATTTTCCTTCTACGGGTAATACCAGTGCCATCCGATTGATTGTTCTGCAAATATCCTGTTTTCTTTCCGACCTTTAGCGCGTGAATACAAGAGAGATCTTTTTGCGTCACGTGGCCCAGACTTCGCCCGCTTCGTTGGCTTTTGAAATTGAGCGAGCGGAATGTGCCACCTTGTTCGATGTACGCGGCCATGCATACATCGACCTGATCGGGGGCATATCCGTGGCGAATCTGGGGCATGGTCATCCCAAAGTCCTTTCGGCCATCCGTGCCCAGCT
>JBDKIP010000202.1:0-4446 GCA_039797015.1 Bacteroidota bacterium | reverse complement strand
CCCAATTCTTTTTTATTCCTTGATGCTGTATGATCTGCTCCGCCAGCGTGATGGCCGTGCCACTGGGGGCATCTTTTTTTTGGGTGTGGTGAATTTCTTCCAGGAGTGGTTCGTAGCTGGCTTGTGTCGACATCCATTTGGCCAATTGTTTGTTGAGGGCAAAAAAGATGTTTACGCCAATGCTGAAATTGCTGGCGTAAAGCAAGCTGCCATTTTTTTCATTGCACAGAGAAGTTATGCGCTCGTACTCGGACAGCCACCCCGTTGAGCCACAGACGACCGGAAGGGAACGTTCAAAGCATTGTTGAAGATTGAATGGAGCGGATTCAGGTCCAGTGAACTCGATGGCGATGTCTGCGGCTTGTATGGCCTGGGAATTCCAGGCTTCCGGATTTGACCGATTCAGATGGGCAACGATGGTGTGTCCGCGTTGCCCAGCAACCGTCTCGATGGTTTTTCCCATTTTCCCATAGCCGATGAGTGCAATTTTCATGGGGTTCATTTTCCGATTTTCAATACCAGGCTCATCCCATTTGTACCTGCGAGTTCACTTCTTCCAGGTTTGATTTGCAGGGATAGATCGGGGCCTACATCAAAACTTTTCAGGTGCGCATCCACCGTGGCGTCTACGACGTTGAGTCCCCAGAGGAGCACAAAAAAAAGTACGGAATAGTCGATGTCGCGTCTGAACTGATCGCGGTAGTACCGCAGCGATTCTTCGTCGATCGGTTTGAGCAGGGGATTGATCTGTGTGAAGAGGGCTGAATCGGTTCGGTTAACCCGCATGTTATATTTGACACGGTACGCGAAACGGGTGTCTTTGTAGTTGTTCAGGTTGTAGGAAAAAACACCGGCGCAGGCGCCCAGGGCTCCGTATACAATTGGAAGTTTCCAGTATTTTTTGTTGTAGATCTGTCCCAGTCCCGGCAAGATGGCGGAACGAATGGCGGCAGTACGCGGGCTGTGTTGACTCAGCGCGGAGTCGTATCGATTTGATTTTTTTGCCGCAGGGGTGATGGTGTCGTACGGATGGGTAGCGGCTGACACGGTTGTCAGTCCCAGGCACATTGACAAGATCAGGATTGCTCTCATGTTAGTCCAATGGCGCGTTCAGCTGCCGGAGGATCTTGTTGAGTTCTTCGGTGGAGTAAAACTCCAGGGTGATGGCTCCGTCTCCTTTGGGGGTTTGGTGAAGGTGTACCCGCGTGCTGAAATGCTCGGCTAATTTATCCTGAATTCTTTTCAGGGGTCCCTCAGCAGTTGATTTTGCTGTTTTTTTAACAGTGGCCGGTTGTTTGTACAGGTTTCTGACCAGGGCTTCCGTTTGGCGAACGGAGAGCTCTTTTTCTATGATCTCACGGAAGACATAGAGTTGTTGATCGACAGCACCAACGTTTACGAGCGCACGTGCGTGGCCCATGCTGATCTTTCCGTTGCGCACAGCGAGTTGAATGTCGGGAGGGAGTTTCAATAAGCGGATGAAGTTGGCAACGGTGCTGCGGTCTTTTCCCATGCGCTCCGCGACTTGCTCTTGCGAATAATTGAGTTCATCCATCATTCGTTTGTAGCTGAGTGCCACTTCCACGGCGTTCAGGTCCTCGCGTTGCAGATTTTCAAGGAGTGCCAGTTCGAGCAATTGCTGGTCGTTGGCTTGTCGAATGTAGGCGGGGACCTCCGTGAGGCCTGCTTTTTGTGCAGCCCGCCAGCGACGTTCTCCGGCAATCAGTCGATATTTTCCATTGGTCAGTTGGCTGACGGTAACGGGCTGAATGATGCCATGCAACTTGATCGATTGAGCCAATTCGTTCAGTGCGGTTTCATCAAAATCGTGCCGGGGTTGTTTGGGGTTGGGTTGAATGTCCTGAACGGGAAGGGTGATGGAGTGCGTCATGTGTTCCACCACGGTTTGCTTGAGATGCCCTTGCGGACCTTTGAGGTCTGAGTCGATGGATTGCAATAGGGAGCGGATCCCTTTTCCCATCAGGTCTTTATTTGGTTTGGAAGTGGCCATGGCTAGTGTTTATTGTTATTCCAGTACCCGGTCTTCGTTCTTGATCTTCGTGAGGTTGTTCTTTTGGAGGATCTCTTTGGCTAGATTCAAGTAATTGGCGGATCCTTTGCTGTTGCCGTCGTAGAGGATGACGGGTTTTCCGGCGGAAGGGGCTTCTGCGAGGCGGGCATTTCGGTGAATGATCGTATTGAACACCAACTCATCGAAGTGACGTCGCACTTCACTCACCACTTGATTGCAGAGGCGAAGGCGTCCGTCGTACATGGTCATGAGAATGCCCTCGATGGCCAATTCTGTGTTCAGTCGGCTTTGTACGATCTTGATGGTGTTCAGCAATTTGCCAAGTCCCTCGAGGGCAAAGAATTCAGCTTGTACGGGAATGACGACGGAGTCGGCGGCCGTGAGTGCGTTTACGGTGATCAATCCGAGTGAGGGAGAGCAGTCGATGACGATGAAATCGTACTCGCTGCGTACGGTATCGAGCAGATTTTTGAGCACCAACTCCCGGTTGGGGTAATTGATCATTTCGATTTCCGCACCTACGAGGTCGATGTGGGAAGGGATCAGGTCCAGATTCGGGATCTCGGTTTTCAGGACAACATCTTTTGGGCGCGCCTGGTTCACCATGCAATCGTATAAACTCTGGGTGATGTTTTGCAGATCGAATCCGACACCGGTGGTGCTGTTTGCCTGGGGGTCTCCATCCACCAACAGGGTCTTGTATTCCAGTACCGCCAAACTGGCGGCTAGATTGATGGCCGTGGTTGTTTTTCCAACGCCTCCTTTTTGATTCGCAACACCGATGATTCTTGCCATGGCCTTTTGGGGATATACGTAAGGGTGAGAGGGCTACAAAATACGGCAAAAATTAGTTATAGTGGGCAGCGACAACCTTCTGTCTCGGGGGTTGTTTGTTTGATTGACTAATTTCGCCTTTCATGCGCATCACCACTTTCGGCCTGGTGGCCACGGCTGTCTACCTCCTCATAGACCTATATGTTTTTTGGGTGTTGCGCAGTTATTTGCTCGCTTCCGGACTACGCCGGGCAGGCTGGGTTCAGGCGGTCTATCTTTTTCTGGGCATATCCACGCTGCTTTTTTTCTTTTTTATTCCCAAACTGACGCAACTGGGATGGTGGAAACCTGTTGGAATGACGCTGTTTGCAATCGGGGTGTCCTGGTTTCTGGCCCGAGGGGTAGCGGCAATGTTCTTTTTGGTAGACGATTTACGAAGATTGGTGCAATGGGGAGGGGTGCAGGCATATCGGATGGCGGTACCCACTGCCACGATCGACCCGGGGGTGAGTCGTTCCGTTTTTTTGAGTTGGATGGGCGTGGTGGCGGGATCGGGATTGTTGGGCAGTTTGGTGTACGGATTTGGCAACAAGTATCGGTATGAGGTGCGCCGGCAAAAGATTCGTTCGGACAAGTTGCCGCAATCATTCAATGGATTGCGGGTCGTACAGTTGTCGGACATACACGTGGGCAGTTTTGATGATCCGAAGGCCGTGGAAAGAGGCATTGACAAGGTGATGGATCTGAAACCGGATCTCATCGTTTTTACAGGAGATCTGGTGAACAACATGGCTTCGGAAATGGGCGCCTATGAGGCGATGTTTGCTCGATTGAAAGCACCCTTGGGCGTGTATTCGATCTTGGGCAATCATGATTATGGGGATTATGTTTCTTGGGAATCGGTGGAGCGCAAAAAAGAAAATCTGGAGTTACTGAAATCCATCCATGCACGAATGGGGTGGCAGTTGTTGTTGAATGAGCATGTGCGGTTGCAAAAAGAAGAAGAGCAGATCGTGCTGATCGGAGTGGAAAATTGGTCGTCGCGCGTCAATTTCAAGCGTTACGGGGATCTGTCGGTTGCTTATGAGGGAGTGAAGCCTCAAGAATTTCAAGTATTGCTCAGTCACGATCCTTCCCATTGGGAAACGGAGGTTTCCGCTTCGTATCCACACATCGACCTGACCTTGTCCGGACACACCCATGGGATGCAATTCGGCGTAGAGCTTCCCGGGTTTCGATGGAGTCCTGTGCAGTATGTTTATCGGCGCTGGGCCGGCCTGTATCGACAAGGGGGGCAGCAGCTCTACATCAACCGGGGATTTGGATTTCTGGGATATCCTGGCCGGGTGGGTATTTTGCCAGAGATTACGCTTATCGAACTCTACGCATAGTTGCTGTTAATATTATTTAACAGGTACTCCGATGCAACAACAGTAGTTTTGTATCGTTCTGAATTCATCATCAAAACCATTTATATGCGGATCAAAAACCTTTTTCTGCTTTTCGTTCTTTTTGTCGCTCTGAATGCTTCCGCTCAGTTTGACGTAGGCATCAAGGGAGGCGTCAACATCACCAAGATCGATGGTCAGTCGTTCAAGGACCAATTCAAGTATGGATATCATTTGGGTGGATTTGCCGCC
>JBDKIP010000201.1:0-3480 GCA_039797015.1 Bacteroidota bacterium | reverse complement strand
AAGATCTTTCCGATCGCATCGATCAGGCATTGAATCCCCGCTAACGGTTAATGATCAACTAGTTACAGGGCCTCCTCGGAGGCCCTTTTTTGTTTGGGGATCCAGCCGCATTGCCCTATCTTTGCACCCCCGTGCACACGGGTACGGCGCAAGCCACATTGTCTGAAGAGGTTCGAAAAAGGTCTCCCTGTGGAGAATGCCTCAAGGACGAAATAAAAAAATAAGGGTACCATGCCCAAGGTAAAAACCAATTCCAGTGCCAAGAAGCGCTTCAAAGTGACCGGCACCGGTAAGATTCAGCACCAAAAGAGTTTCAAGCGTCACATCCTGACGAAAAAATCAAAAAAGCGTAAACGCAACATGCGCAAGGACGGCACCGTCGCTGCGTCACATGTTGACTTCGTGAAACGCCTGCTTCGTCTGAAGTAATCTGACTCTAAACTCTGAACTCCGAACTTTAAACTGATTCCAAATGCCTCGTTCAAAAAATGCCGTTGCCTCGAAGGCACGCCGTAAAAAAATACTCAAGCAAGCCAAAGGTTACTATGGCAAGCGTAAAAATGTTCTCACCGTTGCCAAAAACGTAGTGGAGAAAGGTATGACCTACATGTTCGTAGGTCGCAAACTTAAAAAGCGTGAATATCGCGGTCTATGGATCGCGCGTATCAATGCAGCCGTGCGCGAAGAAGGAATGACTTATTCCGTCTTCATCAACAAGTTGCAGCAAAAAGGCATCGAGCTCGATCGTAAAGTGCTGGCTGATCTGGCCATGAATCATCCCGAAACGTTCAAGGGATTGGTTCAGTCGGTTAAATAAGCCTTCGACCTTGCTAAAATGAATAAAGCCCCCATTGGGGGCTTTTATTTTGCGTAAGAATTTTGTGCGGGGTGAAGAGTAATCTCACCGGAGCCAACTCAAGCTACGACTCCGAAAATCACCAATAAAGCGTAAACGACTCCGGGCACCCAGATCAGCAGCGTCAGCAGCAAGCTGATCCAAAATTTGGAATTGATCTCACCCTGGTGTAAGTACACGGCAAGCGGTGGAAGGATCAGGGCGATCAATGTCAGCAACAACGTACTGACATCCGCTTCCTCACCCGCCCGTTTTTTTTGTTTGAATGCCTTTACTTCCGATCGAATGGATCGTTTCAATTCGGAAAGATCCTGGCGGGTCATGTCGCCGACCCGTTCCCGCATGGAATGCACCCAAGCGCGTTTTTCCGCAACCGCAGAGGAGGGATGAGCAGCCGTGAGGGAGAGGGGGTTGCTCAGCAGCAGCAAAAGACAAAGAGAAAGAATGAAAGACTTCATGGGCATTACATGATGTCCATCGCTTTGACAAAAGCGGTGGTCTGGAAGGGAAGAATGAGCGTTAACCATTCCCAATGGGTGAAGATGGCCAATGCCAACGCAGCTGTGGAAGCAAAAAAGACCAACCACCAGATACCGCGTGCATTTTTAGACTGTTCCATGAATGACTGTTTTGGCAAAAATAGGACATCGGAACATAATTATCGGTGTTCAACACCGCCGTTTGAGGTGATTTCTATTGTGAAAAATCCTATTTTCGTCCTATGTGTTCAATGCACACATTAGACCGACTTCGACGTTTGCCATGACCCTTGATTTTCAACTTCGTTTTTCTACCCGATACGGCCAAAAATTGTTGGTTTTGGGAAATCATCCGTCCTTAGGCGATGGGGATCCCGCCCAGGCAGTGCCATTGGTATTCAAAGATGATGGACATTGGTCACTCCGAATTGAATGTTCAGACAATGTCCCAGGCCGCACATTGCTTTACAAATACCTCTTGCAGGAGGAGGACGGCCGCATGGTGGAAGAGTGGGGGATGGATCGTTCCATCGATTTGGATACACCGGATGGAATCGTACATACACACGACACTTGGAGTCATGCCGGTGAATTTGAACAGACCTTCTACTCAGGCCCCTTTAAAAATATTTTGCTTCCTTCCCGCGAATCAGATGAATTCTTTCCCAAACAAGCTAATGGGAGCATTCGCTTTCGGGTAAAAGCTCCGCTGCTGAAAGCATCCGAATCGATCCGCCTGATCGGGTCTGGGCCTTCGCTGGGAAATTGGCAGGAAACAAATTCAGTAACCATGCAGTACACCGGGCACTGGTGGGAGGCCGAATTGGAAGCGGACCATTTGAGCGAAACGTTTGCATACAAATACGGTGTTTGGGATCATGTGCACAATAAGTGGGTCAGATATGAAGAAGGGGAGAATCGCACATGCGCATTGCCCCCGGATTCAAATAAGCACCTTAGTCTGGTGCACGACGGGTTTGTCCGCTTGCCGAACAACACCTGGCGCGGAGCGGGACTTTCCATCCCGGTATTCAGCATTCGGACTCAACAAAGTTTCGGGGTGGGTGAGTTCTCGGATCTTCCTCTGTTGGCGGATTGGGCGAGTGCCCTCGGTTGCAGGTTGATCCAGATCCTTCCGGTAAACGATACCACGGCCTTTCACAATTGGAAGGATTCCTATCCCTACGCAGGGATCTCTGCCTTTGCCTTGCATCCGTTATACGTTTCCATCCAGCGCATTGCAGGAGAGGAACATGCTGATTTGTTGAAGGAATGGGAGCCGACCCGAAAAGAATTGAACGACCAATCGGTTGTCGATTATGAAGGAGTGATGGAGGCGAAGTGGGCCTTGCTGCGCGCACTCTATGAACGGATCGGCAAAGCGTGTCTCGCCTCCAAGGAATACAAGAGTTATTGGAAAGATCAACAACATTGGCTAAAGCCCTATTGCCTTTTTTCTTATCTGCGCGACCAATACCAGACGGCTGATTTTTCCGAATGGCCGGAACACAATTCCTATGATGAGCAAGCCGCCAAGACTCTTTTCAAATCCGGCACCAAATCGGCCAAATCCATAGCATTTTATGGGTTCATCCAATTTCATCTGCACCTGCAGCTCAAAGAGGCAGTTCAATATTTGCACGACAAAGGCATCATACTAAAAGGAGACATTCCCATTGGCATCAACCGACATGGTTGTGATGCCTGGGTGGCCCCGGAATTGTATCACATGAACTGGCAGGCAGGTGCCCCGCCCGATGATTTTACGGCCATTGGTCAGAATTGGGGTTTTCCAACCTACAACTGGCACCGCATGCAATCTGACGGGTTTCATTGGTGGAAGCAGCGCTTCCGTCAAATGGAATTGTATTACGACGCATTTCGGATCGATCACATATTGGGCTTTTTCCGCATATGGAGCATCCCTACACATGCAGTGGAGGGTCTGCTCGGCCGCTTCGTGCCGGCGATTCCTTTGCGTGCACAGGAATTCATCCAAAGAGGAATTCCTTTTGATGCACATCGTTTTTGTGATCCCTACATCACTGATCATCATTTGCATCAGTTGTTCGGTGCGCAGGCCCCTGCGATCAAATCACATTTTCTCGAACCTTCCGCCGGTGAACAGTTTTCACTAAAGCCAGC
>JBDKIP010000200.1:0-9200 GCA_039797015.1 Bacteroidota bacterium | reverse complement strand
AATTCGTTTGTTCAAGGTGAGGTTCACAAATCTAGTGAAAATATGTACTTGATACACATTAGCCGGGGATGGGGTCGGGGTATTTGCCTGTATCTTTATCGACCCGAACAGACGGCTACGTTGAATATTTTGGTCTATGTTAGATCCGCGCATTGAACAAACCCAACAGTTGTTGCAACAGATCGCAGCGGGCCCGATCCAGGTTGATCAGATCGAGCCCTTGCGGGATGTATTGCGTTTCCATGAGCAACGCTACTACATCTTGCACGATCCGTTGATCGCAGATACCGAATACGATGCCCTATACAAAGCGTTGGAGCGACTGGAATCTCAAAATCCATCGTTGATCCGCCCCGATTCTCCGACACAGCGGGTTGCCCGGGAACTCACCGCCGAATTCCCCACGGTCAGCCATCTCGTGCCCATGCTGTCGCTGGAAAATTCCTACAACGCCGATGACCTGCTCGATTTCGACCGCAAGGCGCGAGAACTCACCGGACTCCCTTCGATCGATTATTGCATCGAGCCGAAATTCGACGGGGGCAGCATTTCACTCATCTACGAAAATGATCAATTGTTGCGTGGGGCCACCCGAGGCGATGGCACACAAGGCGACGAGGTAACGCCGAACGTACGCCAGATCCGGTCCCTCCCCCTGAATGCCCCCTTTTCCAAATGGGGAATTCAGCAAATCGAGATCCGCGGGGAGGTGCTGATGGACAAAGAAAAATTCCGACTGTACAACGAGTCGCTGATGGAAGAAGAACAGCCGCCACTCGCCAACCCCCGCAACGCGGCCTCCGGCACACTTCGACTCAAAGACCCCGCACAAGTTGCGAAACGGAACCTTGAAGCATTCGTTTATCACATCAGCTATTTCACCCTGCAGCCCGGCAGTCCCCTTCCCGAATCACTGAAAACACATGCCGGATCGATCGATCTGTTGTGGGATCTTGGCTTCCGAAGTCCGCAAAAAGAAAAACGGGTCTTCCACGGCATTCAATCCGTCATTGAGTACTGCCACGCCTTCGAAGCGCAACGCGATGCCCTTCCCTATGAGATCGATGGCATGGTGATCAAGGTAAACGACCTGGCGTTGCAGGAAAAAATGGGAATGACCTCTCATCACCCCCGCTGGGCCATCGCTTTTAAATTCAAAGCGCGACAAGCCACCACCAAACTGATCGGCATTGAATTTCAAGTGGGCCGCACCGGTGCCGTTACGCCCGTGGCCAAACTGGAACCCGTTCCCATCGGGGGCGTCACCGTCAGCAGCATCTCCATCCACAACGAAGAATACATCCGCGAAAAGGACCTGCGCATCGGCGATCAGGTCCTGATCGAACGAGCCGGTGACGTCATTCCGCAAATCGTCAAATCACTGCCGGATGCCCGCAATGGTAGCGAGACAAAAATTGAATTTCCCCGCACCTGTCCGGTCTGCCACCACTCGCTCCACAAAGAAGCAGAAGAAGCCGTTTGGCGCTGCGGAAATTGGGAATGTCCGGCTCAAGCCGTTGAACGCATCATACATTTCGTAAGCAAAGACGCGATGGACATCCGCGGCTTCGGCGAAGCCAACATCCGAAAGTTCTATGAACAAGGATTGTTGAAAGACATCCCCGGTATTTACCAACTCGATTACGAGAAGATCGGCGCACTGGAAGGCTTTGGAAAAAAATCCATCGAGAAACTTCAGCAATCGATCGAAGCCTCTAAAAAACAACCGCTGCATCGATTGCTCTACGGATTGGGCATTCGCTTCGTGGGAGAAACTACCGCCAAAACCCTCGCGCGGCAGATCACCAACCTGCTCGACCTGAAAGAAAAAACACTGGAAGAACTTCAGCAGTGGGAAGACATCGGTCCCAAGGTGGGTGGCAGCATCCACCAATTTTTCCAAGAGGATGGAAACATTCGATTGATCGAGCGATTGGGTGCAGTCGGACTCACCCTGCAGCAAGAAGCCAAAACAAAAACAACGGAAGGATCGCTGAGCGGAAAAACATTTCTATTCACCGGCACCTTACCCACCCTCAAAAGAAGCGCCGCGGAAACGATGGCAGAAGAGAAAGGGGGACAAATCCTCAGCGGCGTCAGTGCCAAATTGAATTATCTCGTGGTAGGCGACGATGCCGGCAGCAAATTGGAAAAAGCGAAGAAGATCAACACCATCACCATCCTCAATGAGGCGGAATTCTTGGAATTGATCGGCCAATGATCAGTTGATCAACCCCGCCTGCATCATATACTCCGCGATCTGAATCGCATTGGTGGCAGCCCCTTTGCGCAAATTGTCCGAAACGATCCAGCAGTTGAGCGTGTTGGGCTGTGACTCATCCCGACGAATGCGTCCCACAAACACCTCATCGCGCTCATGCGCATCCATCGGCATCGGATATTGCTGCGTAGCCGGATCATCCACCACTACTACACCCGGCGCATTCGAGAGAATGGACCGAACCTCCGCCAGATCAAAATCATTTTCAAATTCAACATTCACACTCTCACTGTGTCCGCCCATCACGGGAATCCGCACCGTCGTCGCCGTTACCCGAATGGAATCATCGCGCAGGATCTTACAGGTCTCCTTCACCATCTTCATCTCCTCCTTGGTGTATCCATTGTCCAGGAACACATCGATCTGCGGGATCACATTCAAATCAATCGGATATTTATAGGCCATGGGATATTCGCTCGATTCACCGGCGACTTGCTTTCGTCGCTCCCCATGTAATTGATCCACTGCTTTTACTCCGGTGCCCGTCACACTCTGATACGTACTGACTACGATGCGCCTGATGCCATAACGTTTGTGCAATGGGTTCAAGGCCACGACCATCTGAATGGTGGAGCAATTCGGATTGGCGATGATCAGATCATCTCTTGTCAATGCATCCGCATTGATCTCCGGCACCACCAATTTTTTGGTGGGGTCCATCCGCCAGGCAGATGAATTATCGATCACCGGAATGCCCGCGGCCGCAAATTTGGGCGCCCACTCCAGCGACGTACTGCCACCCGCTGAGAAGATGGCTACGGACGGCTTCCGCTGAATCGCCTCCTCCATGCTCACGATCACGTACGCTTTCCCGCAAAAGACAACCGTCTTGCCAACGGATTTTGGCGAAGCCACCGGAATGAGTTCCGTCACTGGAAAATTCCGCTCCGCCAACACCTGCAACATTTTTGTGCCGACGAGTCCCGTTGCACCCACTACCGCTACTTTCATGATCAATGTTTTAAAATAAAAGGCCCTCTCCATGAAGGCCTGCATCGTTGCCGGCGAAATTATGTGCTGCCGTTTTTTTCTCCAAGCAATCCGGATTATTCCGCCTCCTTTTTCTTGGAGACGGCACCGCCGCAAACGCATTTTTACACCATGCGTATACTTCTTCCACTCCTGCTGATCCTTACAACTGCTGGCACAGATCTTTTCGCGCAACGATATGACGTAGTGATCCACGAGATCTTCGCCGATCCATCGCCTTCGGTCGGACTCCCCGCCAGTGAATGGATCGAGATCCGAAACCGATCCAATGCCCCGATTCCTCTGCAGGGATGGCGACTGTCCGATGCAACTGGACAATCCGGCCCCCTGCCCAACATTACCCTTCAACCCGACAGCTTGTTGATCCTGTGTAGCCCTTCGGCCGTTGCATCGCTGAGTCCATTCGGAAGAACGGTGGGACTCACCAGCTTTCCTTCCCTCGACAATGACGGAGAAGTGATCGTGCTGCGCAATGCGGCTGGACAGGTCGTGCACGCGATCGATTATTCCGTTCAATGGCACGCAACGGCTTTGAAAAAAGAAGGGGGCTGGTCATTGGAAATGATCGACCCGGCACACCCGGGTTTGTTTCAGCCAAATTGGACTTCGTCTGTAGAGAATATGGGTGGCACACCTGGTAAACCAAACTCGGTGGAGCGCGCCTTGAACGACTTGGAAGCACCCATTCTAATGCATGGCTATGCGCTTGACACATTCCGTCTGCTTGTGTTCTTCAACGAGGCACTTGATAGCAATTCCATCAGCCAAGAGGGACTCTTTCATCTTTCCGACAACCGGGAGATCGTGGAGGCGAGATGTCTGCCACCGCTGTATGACCGGGTTGAGCTGCGAACCGATTGGCCATTGTTGACCCAGAAAGTGTACACGCTCACCAACATTGACGCCATAGACGTGAATGGCAACAACTCCAATACGAATCAATCGATCCGCATCGGAATCCCCTCTACCCCGGATACCGCCGACATCAAAATAAACGAGATACTCTTCGACCCTCCGGCAGGCGGATCGGACTACGTGGAGATATTGAACATCGGCAAAAAGATCATCGATCTGTCCCGTCTATTCCTGAGCAGTCGATCGCCGAATGGCAGCCTGGGTTCGATCCAACGAATCCGTAATCAGCCATTATACTTTTTCCCGGGTGATCACCTGGTGTTGACGGAGGACCCACCCGCACTCGAACGAAACTATTTTGTCCAACATCCCAATCAGGTGATCCACACAACAGCACTACCCTCTTTGCCCGATGCGGAAGGAAGTTTAGTGGTGCTGAATGCACAAGGAGAAGTGGTAGATGAATTAACCTATGCAGACGACTGGCATTTCCCTCGGCTGCAAAGCCGAATGGGGGTCGCCTTGGAGCGGATCGATCCAAGGGGCGTTACCCAAAACAGAAACAATTGGCAATCGGCCGCAGGCACGGTGGGCTATGGAACACCCACCCGACAAAACTCACAGTACAGATCCTTCCTCACCGATCAGCAGATCGAATTGTCGAGCGCGGTCATTTCGCCCAACGGAGACGGAAGAGAGGATCTGCTCCAACTACGCATACAAAACAAGGAGACCGCCGGTCGTGTCCGCATACGGGTGTTTCATTCGACAGGTAGTCCCGTTCGAGAGTTGGCAAATATGACCTTGATGGGAATGGAGTCGGTATTCAGTTGGGACGGATTGGACAACAGCGGCCGTCAACTGCCAGGCGGACAATACATCTTGCTCACCGAAATCACCGACAACAACGGGCGGACAATCCGATACAAAAATTTGGTGGCCCTTACGAATGGGTGATGAAGATTACTTAGGCTAATTCAATGTCAAAGTTGACCAAATCCTTGAACTGGCGGATGCGGTTGTCAATGTCGGATCGGTTGATCTCTTTCAACCGGGTGGGACCAAATTTCTCGACACAGAAACTGGCCATCGCGGAACCCACAATGATCGCCCGCTTCATGTTCTCGAAAGAAATGTCACCACTCTTTGCCAGGTAACCTATAAATCCGCCCGCAAACGTATCGCCCGCACCGGTCGGGTCATACACCTCCTCCAATGGAAGCGCTGCGGAATAAAACACTTGATCGTTGTGGAAAAGCAAGGCCCCATGTTCCCCTTTCTTAATGATGAGATATTTAGGGCCCATCTGTAAAATGGACTTGGCCGCCTTCACCAATGAATACTCACCCGTGAGCTGACGTGCTTCTTCATCGTTGACCAACAAGAGATCCACATAGCGCAACACGATCTTCAAGTCATTCATCGCAGTATCCATCCAGAAATTCATCGTATCCAATACGATCAGTTTTGGACGTTGCTTCAATTCCTGGATCACATTCAATTGCAACTTGGGCATGATGTTGCCCAGCATGAGGAATTCAGCCCCTTGGTAGCCATCCGGAATGTGCGGATCGAAATCAGCCAGCACGTTCAGGTCGGTCACCAACGTATCGCGGCTGTTCATGTCGTTGTGATACTTGCCGCTCCAGAAAAAAGATTTCTTGTCGGTACGTACATCCACCCCGTCCAAATGCACCCCGCGGCTGCGCAACTCTTCCATTTCCTCGACAGGAAAGTCATTCCCCACGATGGAGATCTGCTTGACCGGTTGCACAAAATGACTGGCCGCATAGGCGACATAGGTGGCCGATCCGCCAATGATCCGGTCTGTTTTCCCGAAGGGAGTCTCGATCGCATCAAAGGCCATGGTACCTACTGAGATTAACGACATAGTTGAGTTTTGTAATGAATAAAGCGGGGCAAACCTACACAAAATATCGCTCACGCTATTCGGAAAGTCCCTTCCCCTCGAGGTTTCTTATATTTGAAACATGAAAAAGACTGAACGGAAAAAAGCATCGAAAAAAGGCCTCATCCTCCAGCGGGCCGCCACCATGTTTCGGGAGCGTGGCTTTGCTGCCTCCTCCATGCGTGATCTGGCCGAAACCGTAGGCATCGAAGCAGCGAGCCTGTACAACCACATCCGTTCCAAAAATGAGATCCTGGAATCCATTTGTTTCGAGGTAGCCAATCTGTTCAATGAAAAATTACTCGAAGTAGAGTCAAACCGACAAAGCACCATCAATAAGATCGAATCCATCCTTCGCTTTCACATAGAACAAATGATCGACAACTATGAGAAGGTGATCGTCTGCGACCGCGAATGGCGTCACCTCGATGAACCTTTTCGTGCCAACTTTCAAAATCAACGACGCAGCTACCGCAAACGATTCGCCGCCATCATCGAAGACGGCATTTCCAAAGGAGAGATCCGGCGCATCGACGCCCCCACCTCGGTGCTGGTCATGTTGCACGCCGTGAACGGCATCGAATCTTGGCACAGAAGCAAAGCCAAGATCAGCGCCGACGAACTCACCAACCACATGATCCGAATCCTCATCGACGGACTCCGCAAAGCTTCCTGATGGCAACTCATTTTCACTCCCTGACCATCCGCTCCATCCAAGCGGAAACCTCCGATTGCATCTCCCTGGAACTTGACATGCCAGCAACACTTCAAGGTGAATTCTCGTACTTGCCCGGACAATACCTGACCTTTCGCACCGGCATTGAGGGCGAAGAGATCCGTCGCTCGTATTCCCTTTGCAGCGCGCCACATGAGCAAAAATGGACCGTTGCCATCAAAAAGATCAAGGACGGAAAGTTTTCAAGCTACGCACATCAACAACTGAAAAAAGGTGATCGCATAGACGTCATGCCCCCGATGGGCAACTTTCATCCCAAACTTCAATCTTCGATCAGCAAACACTACTTGGCTTTTGCTGCCGGCAGCGGCATCACCCCTATCCTCTCGATTCTGAAATCCGTACTACAAACTGAACCCGATAGCCGGTTCACCCTTGTATACGGAAACCGCGACCGCCAATCGATCATCTTCTTCGAAGAGTTGGAGGGATGGAAAAATAAGTTCCTGGGCAGACTCCAACTGATCCATGTCCTGAGCCGCGAACGAACCGACAGCGAGATCAACGACGGACGCATCGATGCCCAAAAGATCGAACGACTTGGATCCCTGATCGATTACGGATCTGTGGACGAATGCTTCCTCTGCGGACCCGAAGCCATGATCCAGACCGCGCGGGAAACACTTCCCAGCCTGGGCATCGCCTCCGAAAAGATCCATTTCGAACTGTTCACCAGCGCCGCCACACAAAAAAAAGCCGCGACAATTACCAATGCCGAGTCGGACGCACTGGGCCCTCAAAGCACCGTCACCATCCGCGTGGACGGACGCGCAGTGGATGTAAACATCCCCCAAAGCGGAACACAAACCATCCTCGACGCTGCCCTCCAACAAGGAGCCGACCTACCCTACGCCTGCAAAGGCGGCATGTGCTGCACCTGCAAGGCCAAACTCCTGGAAGGGGAAGCAAAAATGGACGTGAACTGGGGCTTGGAGGAAGAAGAAGTTCAACAAGGATTCATCCTGACCTGTCAGGCCATCCCCACCAGCGAAAAACTCGTGGTGGATTTTGACACGAAATAGCCGACAACCCCTCTACAAATTTCCAAACAGCCGTTCGGATTGATTAAATTTGTCCGAACAAACAATTTCCATGTCCATTCACGACCTCGAGAAACATTTTCAGGACCGGATCGATGCCGAGATCAAGATCGAACCACTCGACTGGATGCCCGATGCCTACCGCAAGACCAACATCCGCCAGATCAGTCAGCACGCCCACAGCGAAATCGTCGGCATGCTGCCCGAAGGCAATTGGATCTCACGCGCCCCTTCGCTGAAACGCAAAGCGATCTTACTTGCTAAAGTGCAAGACGAGGCCGGACACGGACTCTATCTCTACTCCGCCTGCGAAACATTGGGCATCACCCGGGAAGAAACCATCAACGACCTGCACACCGGTCGCGCAAAATATTCCTCCATCTTCAATTACCCCACCCTCAGCTGGGCCGACATGGGTGCCATCGGATGGCTCGTCGATGGAGCCGCGATCATGAACCAAGTAATGCTTACGCGTACCTCGTACGGACCCTATGCCCGCGCCATGGTACGCATTTGCAAAGAAGAAAGTTTTCATCAACGCCAGGGATTTGAATCGCTATTGGTTTTGTCAAAAGGATCCGACGCACAACGCGCCATGTGTCAGGATGCCATCAACCGCTGGTGGTGGCCCGCGCTCATGATGTTTGGTCCCCGCGACAGCGAAAGCACCAACAGCGATCAAAGCATGAAATGGAAGATCAAACGCAAGACCAACGACGAACTGCGCCAACAATTCGTAGATATGTGCGTGGAACAAGTGAAGCTGCTGGGCATGACCCTACCCGATCCTGATCTCAAATGGAATGCCGAACGCAATCATTACGATTTCGGCACCATTGACTGGAATGAATTCTGGCAAGTGGTGAAAGGAAACGGCCCCTGTAACCGCGAACGTCTCGAAGCCAGAAAAAAAGCCTGGGAAGAAGGTACTTGGGTGCGTGAAGCTGCCGCCGCGCATGCTGCCAAAAAACAAAAACGCGCCGCGTCCAACGCCGCCTAAACGAATCGCATGAACACATACATCCGTCGGTTTTTTTATGGAGACATCCCCGGTCAGGAAACTGGTGGCAGCCCCGCCCCGCAGGGACCGAAAAATGATTGGCCACTTTGGGAAGTATTCATCCGAAGCAAACAAGGCCTCGATCATAAACACGTAGGCAGTTTACACGCCGCCGATGCACAAATGGCCATCGAAAATGCACGAGATGTATACACGCGCCGACAAGAAGGCGTCAGCATCTGGGTTGTGAAGAGTCAGGACATTCACGCTTCTCGTCCCGAAGAAGCCGGCGAATTCTACGACCCGGCCGCCGATAAGATCTATCGCCATCCGACTTTCTATGATCTGCCCGATGAAGTGAATCACATGTAAACCATGAAGGCTACCCT
>JBDKIP010000199.1:0-7129 GCA_039797015.1 Bacteroidota bacterium | reverse complement strand
CATAGTTCAGATGTTTCAGTCCGCGTTTTTTCAAGCGGTTCTTGATGCTGGCGATCACTTCTTTTCTCACCTCGGGTCGTTGCAGTCGGGCACGGATGGAGTCTTGTCCGTCGGCCAGTATGTGATCGGGGATCAAGGTGCTGATGGACGTACTGCTGGCGGTGTACGGATATTGATCGATGGTAACGTCTTGTCCGTTTTGGCGTGCTTGCTCCACCATTGAGATGGTTTCTTTGCTGCGTCCCCAGTTTTGTTGTCCGCTTAATTTGAAATGCGAGATCTGTACGGGCAGGTTGCCTTCTTTTCCGATGAGCAATGCTTCTTCGATGGCTTGCGTTACGCTGTCGCCCTCGTTGCGCATGTGGGTGGCATATACACCGTTGTATTGACCGGCAACACGGGCAAGTGCAATGAGTTCTTGGGTGGGCGTGAAGGTGCCGGGGATGTAGATGAGTCCGGTGGAGAGTCCTACCGCTCCATCGCGCATGGCTTTTTCCACCAGTATCTCCATGCGCTTCAGTTCGTCGGGTGTGGCATTTCTGTTGGCTCTGCCCATGACGGCTTTGCGTACATCGTTTTGTCCGATAAGACTGGCCACGTTGATGGAAGGTTTCAGTGAATCGATCCAATTCAGATACTGGCCGATGTCAACGTTTGACGAACCACAATTTCCGGTGACGCAAGTGGTCACCCCATCGTATAAAAAACTTTGTGCGAGCGGTTCTTTTTTTTCATCGCCTTCGATGTGCGTGTGTACATCGATGAATCCGGGTGCCACGATGCGGTTCTGTGCATCCACCACGCGGGTGGCTTGCCGTGGAAGATTTTTTCCGATGCGTTCGATCTTTCCGTTTCGTATGGCAATGTCGGCGCGGTACCAGGCATTTCCGGTGCCATCAATGACGCGTCCGTTCACGATCAACAGATCAGGAAGATTGTTTTGTGCAAAGAGTGTTGCCGGTAACAGCAAGCAGCAGAACCATTTGAGCATACCAGAAAGATTGAAGTACAAGATAATTTATTCTTCCATCGGAAGCAGCCGCGTCGTGTAGCGAGGATCTGGCGGCAAGCCATATTTGAAACGATAATGTGCTTGTTTGATGTAGAGGCGGAATTGGTAATCGTCGGCCTCTTTTGTAAAGTCGTACGAAGGCCTGAACACACGCATGAAGCTATCGAGTGCCGGAGGTTCGAGTAGGGTGAGTCGACGTACTAAGGCTTTGTTGAATCGGAAGTCGATGTACTTCTCTTCTTCTTCAATCAGCAGTCGCTGTTGGAATGCGAGCATGCTTTTGTTGCGACGGAACCGGAACATGTTGATCAGTTCCTGCAGATCGAATCCCATGCCCATTCCATATTGAGGTGTAACTGTTTTTATCTTCGGTTTTTGGAAGTCAAACACCTTTGCGTAATCGATTCGGTTCTGCAAGGAGTCCTGACGATAGTTGCGCGGACGGATCTTCACTTCTCGCAGCACGGGCACGTTCACCTGCAGCGACACATCGAATTGGAGTGGGTTGACGATGCGGATCACCGGAAATTTTTGCGTGCTTTTGCCCAAATAACTGAACCAGATGGAATCCGATTCATACACACGGATCTGATAAAAACCATCGACGTTGGTCATGGTGCCCCTTCCCGAACTCGTTTGCACGCTGACGGCTTCCATGGGGTAATTGCGGGAGCTGTCGAGAACGTAGCCCTTGACCGTATATTCCTGTGCAAGGAGGGGTCGGCTACATAAAATGATTAGGAATAAGAGAAGATATCGTACGGAAGCGGTCAAGGGCAGTTTGAATAGTTTGAGAAGTTTAAATAGTTGGGGTAGTTAGTTTTTAGTTAGTTGCTAGTTAGTTTTTAGTTGGTTGAAATAGTTTTCTATGATTTGGGGGTAGTGTTGGTGTTCGAGTTGGAGTATGCGTTTGGCGAGGGTTTCGGGGGTGTCGGTGGGTTCGACGGGGCAGGTTGCCTGAAAAACGTGATCGCCGTTGTCGTATTGTTCATCGACCCGGTGAATGGTGATCCCGGATTCCGATTCCTGCGCAGCCAATACCGCGCGATGTACATGGATGCCATACATGCCCTGTCCCCCGAATTTGGGCAGCAGCGCCGGGTGAATGTTCAGGATCCGGTTGTGAAACCCCTTGATGAGTGTTTCCGGCACTTTCCATAAAAACCCGGCCAGGATCAATCCGTCGATCTGCCTTGACTTGAATTCGGGCAGATAGCCGTCTCCGTCCAAAAAGCGTTCACGGGACAGATAAATTGATTCAACATTATGATTTTCAGCAACTTGATATACGCCCGCCTCCTTTTTATTACAGGCCACCAAGGCTATTTGGACAATCGGATGCCCGGTGAAGTAGCGCAGAATGGCATCCGCATTGGATCCGCCCCCAGAAGCGAGTATGGCCAGTCGGATCATTGTTTTTTACGGAGTCCCAGTTTACCGGCCAGTTTATTGATGTAGTTTAGGAAGAAGCGGAATTGTCCCATGGGCAGGCTGACCAACAACACCATCATCGGCCATAAAGCTGTGATTATCAATAAGTAAAGAAGTCCCCAGTACCAAACCTCCCCGAGTTGGAGAGCATCCATGGCCCATTTGCCGACCTGGCCGGTTAAGCTACCGCCCACGGCGAAGGTGACCAAAATCAAGGCTAGCTGTATGCCATTTACGTTCCATTTTTGTTGCAGTCGATCGTACCAGCGCATGTGGAAAGGTTGAGTTGCGGCAAAGGTCCGGAAATCCGACCGTTTCTGCCTGTTTTTTTGGTTGCGAAAGCGGGAAAACCCAAGTGGGCGGGTCGTTCTTCAAAAAGCTTCAAATGCGTTGAGCCGCAATCGATAAGCGTCAAAAAAAAACCTCATGGCGCCGAGTATTTTCATCTTGGGGACTTATTTTTGCGCGGATTTCCAATAGCATTTATCCACATTCTTCAGCTCAATAGTGTGTTTATGAATTTCCAACAAGTGTTTGCAAGACGTTTCTCGATGCTTCTGGTCCTTTTGCTTGCCCTCTCTTCTTCGTTGGTGGCGCAAGACATAGCTGCCGGTAAAGCATTGTTCATGTCCAAGTGTGCTTCCTGTCACAACGTTTTGAAAGACGGAACGGGTCCGGCTCTGAAAGGGTTGGAGGAGCGTCACAAATGGGCTGATCACAAAGAATTGCAGGCTTGGATCAACAATCCGGCGGCATACATGGCAAAAGATCCTTATACACAGGGATTGAAAGCCAAGTATGGTTCGATGATGACCGCCTTTGCGGAGATCACGTTGGCAGATGTTGACAACCTGGTTGCATATGTGAATGATGCATCGGTTGTAAAAGTGGATACCAATGCAGGTGCAGGCGGACAAGCTCCGGAAGGAAATCAGAATGCTGTTCTCTTCGGGATCATTTCGTTGGTATTGGGTGTGATCGCGCTGATCCTCATGCAGGTGAACAGCAACCTCCGCCGCATGTCGGATGATGCAGACGGATTGAAAATGCCTGAGCCGCTTCCGTTCTATCGCAAGAAATCCAACATCGCGCTGATGGCCATCGCCTTCTTTGTTTTTGGCGGATTCATGGTAGCCAAAGGCGCCATCGGACTGGGTCGTCAAACGAATTATCAACCCGAACAACCCATCTATTATTCCCACAAAGTACACGCCGGCATCAACCAGATCAGCTGTTTGTATTGTCACGGCAGTGCCTGGGAAAGCAAGCATGCAGCGATCCCTTCTACCAATACCTGTATGAATTGCCACAAGGCGATCAATGCATATGAGAAGGGTCCGAAATTGTTTGATGAAGAAGGCAATGAGATCGACGGAACGGCCGAGATCGCCAAGTTGTACAAGTATGCCGGTTTCGATCCGAACAATCCCAATCAGTGGGATCCATCAAAATCCAAGCCGATCGAGTGGGTGAAGATTCACAACCTGCCCGACCACGTGTATTTCAATCACGCCCAGCACGTACGTGCCGGTAATGTGCAGTGCCAGAGCTGTCACGGGGAGATCACGGCCATGGACGAAGTGAAGCAGGTTGCTGAACTGAGCATGGGCTGGTGCATCAATTGTCACCGCGAAACAAAAGTGAATTTCAATTACGACAGCACCGGTGGCAACAAGTTCTATAGCTTATACGAGAAGTTCCACGACGATATCCGCAATGGGAAGATGGACAGTGTGAAGGTGAAAGACATTGGCGGACTGGAGTGTCAAAAATGTCACTACTGATCGTAACGGAAACAAACGAAGAAACCAGAATCCTACAAACTGTATTACATGAGCCAAAACAAGTACTGGCAGAGTTTCGGAGAAGTGAATTCGAACGAATCATTTCGTCAGCAGCAACAGGATGAGTTCCGTGAGGAACTTCCCTTCGAAGGATTTGATGGCAGTCTGGCCGATGCCAAAGCGCCTCGTCGCGACTTCCTGAAATATCTGGGATTCAGCACTGCCGCAGCCACCTTGGCCGCAAGCTGCGAGATCCCTGTAAAAAAGGTCATTCCCTATGCCAACAAGCCGGAGAATCTGATCCCCGGTGTGGCACAGTACTATGCAACCACATACGTGCAGGAAGGAGAAGTGGTGCCGGTGTTGGCTAAAGTGCGCGATGGTCGTCCCATCAAGATCGAAGGCAATCAATTGCCCGGAAGTTCATTTGCTACCGGCGGTACATCTGCGCGTGTGCAAGCTTCCGTGTTGGATCTCTACGACACTCATCGTTTGCGTTTCCCGCAGCAGAAAAAAGGAGATGCCTTTCAAGAAGTTCCAACCTACGAGCAGCTCGATAAAATGATCGGTGAGCAGATGAAAGCTGCCGGTGGTACGACCGTATTGTTGACATCAACTTTGAACTCCCCATCTACACAAGCCATCATCGACGCATACGCGGGGTTGAAGCATGTTCAGTACGATGCGGTTTCATACAGTGGCATGTTGTTGGCCAATGAAGCGTGCGGATTTGGTCGTCAATTGCCCAGTTATGATTTTGGAGCTGCGCAGGTGATCGTGAGCATGGGAGCTGATTTTCTGGGCAGCTGGTTGAGTCCGGTTGAATTCGCCAAAGGATACGCAGGTGGCCGCAAGGTTGATGCGAAGAATCCAAGCATGAGCAAGCACTATCAGTTCGAAGGATATTTGAGCTTGACCGGTGCGAGCGCCGATGAGCGTTTTGTGCATCGCCCTTCTCTGACGGGTGCTGTGGCGTTGGCGCTGTTGGCTGCTTTGAATGGAGAAGCCATCCAATTGAATGATGCCAAATTGAAAGCCGGCATAGAGAAAGTGGCGGCTGATCTGAATAAGAATAAAGGAAAAGGGTTGGTTGTTTGCGGAAGCAACGACAAGAATGTACAAGTGGTGGTGAACGCGATCAATCAGGCCATCGGTGCTTTTGGCTCTACGATTGACTGGAAGCGTCCGGTGAATTATCGCAAGGGCATCGATGCCGACATGACCGCCTTGGTGGAAGCCATGGAAGCCGGTCAGGTGGGTACGCTGATGATCTATGGCGCGAATCCGGTATATAACTACCACGATTCCGCGCGCTTTGCAACAGCGTTGAAAAAAGTGAAAGTGACGATCTCATTAAATGAGCGGATGGATGAGACCACAGAGCATTGTCAGTTCATTGCGCCATCTAATCATTATTTGGAAAGCTGGGGGGATGCCAATCCTAAGGCGGATGTGATCTGTTTCCAGCAGCCGACCATTCATCCCTTGTTCAAGACGCGTCCGTTCCAAACTTCTTTGTTGAAATGGAGCGGCAACGACACGGATTACGATGTGTACTTCAAAAATTATTGGAACAATCAGCCTGGAGGAGAAGCAGCCCTTAATGAGGGTCTGCAAAATGGTGTAAAAGAAGTGGCTTCCGAAGGCAAAGGTCCGGGCAATTACTCTTCCGGATCACTCGCCGGCGCCGTAGCCGCCATTAAGGGATATGCATCGGTGACCGGCACAGAAGTGGTGCTTTATCAAAAAGCATCCATTGGTACGGGTACAGGTGCCACCAATCCTTGGTTGCAGGAGTTGCCCGATGGCATCAGTAAGGCAACTTGGGACAACTACGCCTTGATGAGCATGCCCATGGCCAAGGAATTGTTGGGATTGGATCTGATGCAGGGCCCGGAGAAAGACATCAACAATTACGAGTTCTATCCGCAAAAGCCCGTGATCAAGATCACGTTGGGTAAGAAGGAAATGGAATTGCCTGTGTTGATCGTACCCGGTATGCAATCGAACACCATTGCGGTTGCGGTTGGATATGGTCGCGGAGAGAAACTGGGCAAGACCGCTGCGGGTGTGGGACAAAATGCATACCCCTTCACCTCATTTGACGGAACGACCGTATCGTATCAAGGAGTCGTTACTCTGTCAGATGCAGGACGTAAGCATAAAGTAGCCACCACGCAGATCCATGGCACGTATGACGATCGTGTGGAAGTGGTGCGTGAAACAACACTGGCTACGCTGGTAAAATATCCGAACACCATTCCCGATTACCGCAATCACCTCGAAGAGGCATACGGTAAGGGTACCGATACAACCGATTTTCGCAAGAATGCCACCTTGTATGGCGAGCATGCGCAGCCTGGTATCAAATGGGGCATGAACATCGACATGAATGCCTGCTATGGTTGTGGTGCGTGTGTGGTAGCATGTAATGCTGAAAACAACGTGCCGGTGGTGGGCAAGAGTGAGGTGCTTCGTTATCACGACATGCATTGGTTGCGCATCGATCGCTATTTCGTGAGCGATGCCACGAATCCCGATCAATTGAAAGGGGTGGTATTCCAGCCGATGATGTGTCAGCATTGCGACAATGCGCCTTGTGAGAATGTTTGTCCCGTGGCCGCCACCAACCACAGTGCAGAGGGCATCAACCAGATGACCTACAACCGTTGCATCGGTACTCGTTATTGCGCGAATAACTGTCCGTTCAAAGTACGTCGTTTCAACTGGGCCGATTACACCGGTGCCGATAGCTTCCCGAACAACCGCGACCAGCAGGTTGTAGGTAAACTCGATCCGGTGGTGGAGCAAATGAACGACGACCTGACCCGCATGGTATTGAATCCGGATGTAACGGTTCGTTCACGTGGGGTGATCGAGAAATGTTCATTCTGTTTCCAGC
>JBDKIP010000198.1:0-2542 GCA_039797015.1 Bacteroidota bacterium | reverse complement strand
GGGATGACCGGTGACAAATAAGCAACCAAGCGATCTCCTCCATGCATCAGCACCTCAGGGATGCCTATCCAACCGCCCACGATCGACAAGACCGCCAGAATGATCAGGGGCAGGGTCATCGCCAACGGACTTTCATGCAAATGATGGCGTTGATCTTCGGTTCCGCGAAACGTACCCGTAAATGTGAGAAAGAACAAACGAAACATATAGAATGCAGTCAACAGTGCCGTGAACAAAGCAATGCCATAGAAAATAGGACTTTTCAAAAAGGCGCTTAGTAAAATAGCATCCTTGGAGAAAAATCCACTGAATGGAAAAATACCGGCAATGGCCACACATCCGATCAGAAAGGTCCAATGCGTAATGGGCAATGATTTCTTCAATCCCCCCATCTTCCGTATGTCTTGTTCACCCCCCATGGCATGGATCACGGATCCGCTTCCGAGGAACAACAGCGCTTTGAAGAACGCATGTGTCATCACGTGAAAGACAGCGGCCACATAGGCCCCTGAGCCGAGGGCAAGGAACATGAAACCAAGCTGACTCACCGTGGAATAGGCCAATACTTTTTTGATGTCATTCTGCCGCAGCGCGATGGTAGCCGCCAACAAGGCAGTTGCCAAGCCCACGATCGCAATTATGGTCAACACAAGCGGCGCAGCCGTATAAAGCAAATTGCTGCGCGCGATCATGTAGATGCCGGCGGTAACCATCGTTGCCGCATGGATCAACGCGGAAACAGGGGTAGGACCTGCCATCGCATCCGGCAGCCAGGTGTACAACGGAATCTGTGCACTTTTACCAGTGGCGCCAATGAATAGCAGCAACGTAATGCCCGTAATGTCCATCCCACTCAGCTTGGCGGACTGTCCCGCCGTACCCAACGCCAGCGGCAAATCAGTAAAACTCACGGAACCCGTACGTGCAATCAGCCAAAAGATAGCGATCAGAAAGGCAAGGTCCCCCACCCGATTCATCACAAATGCCTTATTGGCCGCCTGCGAATAGGCCGGGTTGCGAAACCAATATCCGATCAACAAATACGAACACAATCCAACCCCCTCCCATCCAATGAAAAGGATCACGTAATTCGCGCCCATCACCAAAAGCAACATGGAGAAAACAAACAGGTTCAGGTACGCGAAATAACGGCCGTAATGAGCGGCAGATTCTTCGTGCATGTAAGCGGCAGAATACACATGAATCAAAAAACCGATGCCCGTGATGATCAATAAGAACAACGAGGAAAGCGCATCCAACTGAAAGGCAAACGGGATGTGCAGGTCACCTATGCGTATGAAATCAAAAGCGGTCAGGATGGTAGGGCTGCCCACCGGCAGGTTCCAGAAGACGAATAAACTCGCCGCAAAGGCAAGTGCCATCACACCCGAACCGATCCAGGCGATGATTCCGTGAGAAAGATGTTTACGACCCAACCCATTGACGAGAAAACCCAACAAGGGCAGCATCGGAATGAGATAGGCGATATTTGGAAAGGACAACATGGCCATCTTGGGTTAGTGTTTGAGTCGGTTAAGGAATTGAATGTCGACCGAGTGTATGTTTCGATACATCATGACGATGATGGCCAGCCCCACACTTACTTCCGCTGCGGCCACGACCATGATGAAGAACACGAATAATTGTCCGTCTGCACCCGCCGTGGCATTGGTGGCCAAATTTTTCAAATGATGCATTTTGGAAAAAGCCACTAGCAAAAGATTCACGGCATTCAACATCAGCTCAATGCACATGAAAATGATGATGGCATTCCGACGCGTAAGCACCCCCACCATCCCGATCGAGAACAGTGCCAGTGACAAGAACAAATAGTAATTGATTGGCATTCGTTAGGATTTTAAGGTTTGTGGATTTTCTTTTTTCCCAATCACCGCTGCGCCAACCATCGCACTCAGGAAAAGCAAGCTGCTGATCTCAAAGGGGACTACATAACGGGTAAAAAGCTCTTTACCCAATACTTTAATGAGACCGATCGAACCCCCACTCACCATCGCTTGCTGCGACTTCAATTCAACATCCTTCAAGGCAGCCACCAGCACCAGCAACAAACAACCACCGGCCAGTGCTCCGATCATTTTCAACCATCGATTCTTTTGCGGCTCTGTCTCCCGATTCAAATTCATCAACATGATCACGAACAAGAACAAAACCATGATGGCGCCGGCGTAGACAATGATGTTCACCACCGCCAGGAATTGGGCATTGAGCAGGATGTAATGCCCGCTGATGGCAAAAAAAGTACCGATCAGCCAGAGCACACTGTAGACCGGATTTCGGCTGGTGACCATCATCAGTGCGCTGAACAAAGCCAGCACCGACAGAAACCAAAAGATATAGGGAGTGACGTTCATACGTTTCGATTAAGCTTTGACGGCAGGTTTACGATCGCCCAATGCTTTTTCATAGGCAGCCCGATCGTTGACCGGATGCGGGATCAAGAGTTCCTCCTTTTTATAGATGAACCCTTTTCTTCCATAGTTGGCAGGGGCAAATGTTTGAGAGAGGTAGATGGCGTCTTTGG
>JBDKIP010000197.1:0-3319 GCA_039797015.1 Bacteroidota bacterium | reverse complement strand
CGCAAAAGCCTGATAAATAATCTTCTCGAGGGCGTCCGATCGGTAGCCAATCGATGGGCCACAAATCCCTATTCCGCCATGGGGTTAAATGTATGGCAGGTGAAAGCACTCAAACATTTGCCGGAGGGAAAGCTAAGAAGCTGGCGGATCGCCGGTCATCCACTTTCATTCACCTCCCCGATGGAACTCGTGCACGGCCTGAAGGAAATTTTTGCCGAAAAGATTTACGATCAGATCCTTCCGAAAAATGCCTACATACTCGACTGTGGCGCCAACATCGGCCTGAGTGTCATCTATCTGAAAAAATGCTGTCCGACTGCTCACATCCTGGCCTTTGAACCAGACCCGGTCAATTTTGGTTTGCTGCAAAAAAACATCGATTCCTTCGGGCTTAAAAATGTTACCGCACATCAATCCGCCATTTGGAAAGAAAACACCACGCTGAATTTTCAGTCGGCCGGAAGCATGGGCAGCAGCATTGATACGGAAACGAATGCAGGAGGAATATCCGTGAACGCGATGCGATTGAAGGATCTATTGGATCGTCCCGTTGATTTCTTGAAGATCGACATCGAAGGCGCGGAATACGAAGTGATCAAGGATGCCGCAGATTCACTTCATCTGGTAAATAGGATGTTCTTGGAATACCATGGCCGCTTCGATCAGAACGATGAATTGTTGGAGATGTTGAACATTGTTCGGGCCGCCGGATTCAAATTTTACATAAGGGAGGCCGCACCTGTACATCCGGTTCCGTTTCGACCGAATCGATCCGGCGCACTGCCGTATGATGTGCAACTGAATATTTTCTGCTTACGTGATTGAGCCAGCACGCAGCAGCGACAGAAATTTTTCCATTCCTGCTTGTTTCCGTTCGTTGATTCGGTAATGGATTCGATCCGTGAAATAAGTATGCATGTCTACGCCCGGCAGGCCCCACCTATCCGCAATTTCCGGCAGACGGGATAGTCCTTGTTCATTTGCCTTGTCAAAGCGCTCAACGAATTCAACAGGCAATGGTCGGGTAGATATCCAGGCGGCAAAAACAAATGGGAGTCCTGTAAATTTTTTCCACTCCCCTGCCAGGTCATAGATGAATGGAAAACGATCCATCTGCAGCAAGGCACGATCTCCAATGATCAGTCCGGCGCGCTTGCCCTCGATCTCCTGGATGTAGTTGTCGGAGTCGGCATTTATAAACTGCACTTCTTTATTCCAATGGTCACGCAAAAGAATCTTCAACAGTTCAACGGAAGTCCTGCTTTGATAATCCAGCACTACCTCTTCTACGGCCTCGATCGGGCACTGGCTGAACAAGGCAACCGAACCAACGGGTCCGTCTGCTGCGATGCCAAAGTGGCCAACGAAATGTGGCAGAGGAAGGTTGATCGTTGCGGCGACGGGGATCAGCCCGACATCGATGGAGCCTGCCATGAGCCGCTCATGCACACGGGCCGGATAATCAAATGACAGATCGATGACATCCGTCATATCCGGCATGGCGAGACCATAAACCAATGGTTTGGCATTTCGATAACTGACCGCGCCCACCCGTATCTTCTCCAATTGATTTACATTTGGAACGCAAAGGTACGAATCAACTCCCCTACTATGGACCAATCAACCCTCCGTGCCATTTCCCCTGTGGATGGCCGCTATCGGAAACAGACCGAAGTCCTGGCCGATTATTTTTCCGAATTCGGTTTGATCCGTTACCGCGTATGGGTGGAAGTGGAGTATCTACTTTTCCTGCACAAAAAGAAATTCATACAACTGCCCCCCAAAGCCCAGAAAGCACTCAAAAAATCCGTTGAGGAATTTTCATTGGAAGATGCAGCTGCCATCAAGGCGATCGAGAAGACGACCAACCACGACGTAAAGGCCGTAGAGTATTTTCTGAAAGAGATCCTCCTGCAAAATGGCGGAGAAAAATGGGTTGAATGGGTGCATTTTGGACTGACCTCACAGGACATCAACAACACAGCGGTTCCACTTTCCTGGAAGAACGCCCTGGAATATGAATACCTGCCGGCCCTCTTGAACTTAAAAACAGAGATTGGCCTTTTGGCCGATGAATGGCGGGAGATCCCGCTGCTGGCCCGTACACACGGACAACCCGCCAGTCCAACCCGATTGGGAAAAGAGATCCATGTATTCGTTGAGCGGCTTCAAAACCAAATCGAATTGTTCCTGACCATCCCCTTCTCCGGAAAATTCGGGGGCGCGACCGGAAACTTCAATGCCCATCACGCCGCCTTCCCCAAATACGATTGGGTGAAATTTGCAAACGAATTTCTGGAAAGCCTGGGATTGGTACGTCAGCAATACACCACCCAGATCGAACAGTACGATGGATTGGCGGCGCAGCTCGACAACATGCGGCGCATCAACAACATTCTGATCGACCTCTGCCGGGATATATGGACCTACATCTCGATGGACTACTTCAAGCAACGCACCAAACCCGGGGAAGTAGGATCTTCTGCCATGCCACACAAAGTAAATCCCATCGATTTCGAAAATGCAGAGGGCAACCTGGGGATGGCCAATGCCCTGCTCGATCATTTATCGAACAAACTACCCATTTCTCGGCTGCAGCGCGACCTGACCGACTCCACCGTTCTTCGAAACATTGGCGTGCCCATGGCGCATACCCTCATTGCATTCAGATCCCTGGAAAAAGGCTTGAGCAAATTGGTCTTAAATGATGAAGCCATCTATACAGATCTGGACAACAATTGGGCCGTTGTATCGGAGGCCATTCAAACGATCCTCCGCCGGGAAAATTATCCAAAACCCTACGAGGCATTGAAAGAACTTACCCGCGGCAAAGGCCCCATCGATCAAAAATCGCTGCACAAATTCATTGATAAGCTGGCAGTTTCAGAGAAGATCAAAAAGGAATTGAGATCCATCACCCCGCATAATTACACGGGGCTGTTGCCGAAACGCTGATCACTGATGGATCTCTGACGTGAAATGGAATTTGACGTCGGGGTGATTCGTTATCTCGGTATTTAAGAACCATTCACTTTGCGCTAAGTAAACAGGCTGATCGTCTTTGTCTGCCGCAATGTTGGTTTGACGGAACCGCATGAATTCTTCCAATTTGGTTGGCTGATCAGAGGTAAGCCAACAGGCCTTGTAAAAAGGCATGGCATTGAACGTTACGGATGCGCCGTATTCATGCAGCAACCGGTATTGAATCACCTCGAATTGGAGCTCCCCCACACAACCGATGATCTTTTTGGTGCCGCCGTATTGCGTGAAGAGCTGCGCAACGCCCTCGTCGGTCAGCTGCATCAACCCTTTTTCGAGC
>JBDKIP010000196.1:0-2820 GCA_039797015.1 Bacteroidota bacterium | reverse complement strand
TCGAACGATCGAAAATATTTTTACATCACCAGCAACGAGGTGCACCCGGGTGAACAGCATTTTTATCGGGTACGCATTGCAGATGGTCTGCGCACGCAACTTACGAAAGGGGAAGGCAGTCATCAGGCGATTCTCTCCCCCGACGAACAACGGATCGCGTCCTTGTTCTCTTCCTACAACAAGCCTTGGGAATTGTACATTCAGAAAAATGACCCACAGGCTGCAGCACAGATCCTCACCGACAAAGGCCGTTCCGATGAGTACAACCAATATAGCTGGCGAATACCTGAATTGATCAAGATCCCCGCACGTGACGGTGCAGAGATCTATGCCCGGCTGTACAAACCCCAAAATGCCCATCCCAGCAAACCGGCCGTGATGTTTGTGCACGGTGCCGGCTATTTGCAAAATGCACATAAGTGGTGGAGCAGTTATTTCAGAGAGTACATGTTTCACAACCTACTGGCCGATCTGGGCTATCATGTATTGGACATCGATTACCGTGGAAGTGCCGGTTACGGTCGGGATTGGCGAACGGGCATATACCGTCACATGGGTGGTAAGGACCTTACCGACCATGTGGATGCCGCCAATTATCTCGTGGAGAAAATGGGTGTCGACAAAAACAGGATTGGTATCTATGGTGGGTCGTACGGAGGATTCATCACCTTGATGGCTCTTTTTACCACACCTGATGTTTTCAAAGCCGGTGCAGCCCTGCGTCCCGTCACAGACTGGGCCAACTACAATCATGGCTACACGTCTAACATTCTGAACGAGCCCCACCTCGATAGTTTGTCCTATAGACGGAGTTCGCCGATCTATTTTGCCGACGGATTGAAAAATCATTTGCTCATCTGTCATGGGATGCTCGACCTCAATGTGCATTATCAAGATGCGGTAAAACTGGCCCAGCGCTTGATCGAATTGGAAAAGGACAATTGGGAACTGGCCTCTTATCCAATGGAAGATCATGGCTTCGTGGAGCCCAGCAGTTGGACCGATGAATACAAACGCATCCTGTCCTTGTTTGAACGGGTGCTCAAAGCCCCTGGCACAGCCCCCAACTGATAAAGACCCCTATATTTGTAGCACCATCAGAAAAAAGATATGGCCCTCAAATTCGAAGACATAGACGCCCGGTTGACGGGAGACGATCACAGCAGTCCCGCCGGCAAAAGCAACTGGTTCCGTCGAATGAAAAAAGGGATCGTTACCTCCACCGCCGAAAAAAAGGAGACTCCGGAGGGACTTTGGAATAAATGTCCGGAGTGCAGCCACATCATGACCGTTTCTGATCTGCAAGAACAACAGTGGGTTTGCCCCAATTGCAGCCACCACCACCGCATCAGCAGCCAGGATTATTTTGAGATCCTGTTTGACGATGGACAGTTCACCGAACTAGCCGACAACATCCGCAGCAAGGACTTTTTGGGATTTACCGACCTCAAACCTTATGGGAAGCGATTGGAAGAGATCTGGAGCAAATCGGATCTGGTGGATTCCATGCGGGTTGCTACCGGTAATTTGAATGGACATGGCTTGGTGGTTGCGTGTATGGATTTTGCCTTCATTGGTGGATCGCTTGGAAGCGTGATGGGCGAAAAATTCTCCCGAGCGGTTGATTATTGCCTTGAACACCGGCTGCCCTATATGGTCATCAGCAAAAGTGGCGGTGCCCGCATGATGGAAAGCGCCTTCTCCTTGATGCAGCTGGCCAAAACAAGCGGAAAATTGTCACAATTGAGCGACGCCAAGCTTCCTTATATCTCCCTGCTCACCGACCCTACATTCGGGGGCATTTCGGCTTCCTTTGGCATGCTCGGCGACCTGAACATTGCAGAGCCCGGAGCCTTGATCGGTTTTGCGGGTCCGCGCGTGATCAAGGAAACCATCAAACGCGATCTTCCGCCCGGATTCCAACGCAGTGAATTCATATTGGAGCACGGTTTTCTGGACTTCATCATCCACCGAAAAGAATTGAAATCCAAATTGGCGATAGCCCTGAAGCATTTTCGTCCCTAATCGATCGGTGCCATTCGAGTTATCTTTGTAAAACCTTCATGCTCGAATTCCACAACAGACAGGCGCTTCATCAGTATTTCATCGACGACCGATATGTGGCCGGTATGGTCATGCTCGGAACAGAGGTAAAATCCGTTCGGGAAGGACGCGTCAGTTTCAACGATAGTTTTTGTCAGGAGCAGGATGGTGTGATCTGGATAAAATCATTGCACATCCCACCCTATTCCCATGGTACGGTAAACAATCATGATCCGCTGCGCGACCGAAAACTGTTGCTTCAAAAAAGAGAGATCGCCCGGCTACGGGCCAAGATCAAAGAAAAGGGGTATACGCTGGTTCCCCTACGTCTTTTCTTCAACGAACGAAACATGCTCAAATTGGAAATCGGATTGGCTCGAGGAAAGAAATTGCACGACAAACGTGAGTCCATCAAACGACGTGAACAGGACCGGGAACTGCGACGTCAAGGTCATTGATCATCGATCTTAACAGCTGTGTACAACTTATCCAACCGAACAGTAGTGGGATAAACTATTTTGAGGCCTTGAAGCATCTCCGAATCATCCTACTGTTCATAGGGCTACCCCTTCTCTCCCCTGCCCAATCGGTTTCAGGCTATTGGTATGGATCTGCTTTTGTCACCGGATCACAAGGCAGTCAGCACAATTATTTGGTTGAACTGATCCTTACGGACAATGGCCGTTCTGTTCAGGGCGTATTGAATTACTACTTTCGCAACCTGTATAAGTCCATCCCGGTCAGCGGTCAATTTGACCGAAAAACCCAGCAACTGGA
>JBDKIP010000195.1:0-7238 GCA_039797015.1 Bacteroidota bacterium | reverse complement strand
AAGATCCGGAATTGTCCAGCGTGCGCGTAGCACCCAGTTCTGCCCCTCAGATGGCCAAGCCCGCGGTCAAAGCTGCTCAGCCCGTCAAAGCTGAATCAGCCTTGGATGCGATGAATGCAGCCGCCAAGAACATGCAAAGCGATGCACCTGCCTGTAATGTTTGCGGAAACATCATGATGCGCAGCGGGGCTTGCTACAAATGCCTGAATTGTGGCAACCAGGGTGGTTGCGGTTGATCAAGTTTTTTCGAAAAACCGGATGGGTAATATTGAATCCCGGCTTCGGCCGGGATTTTTTTATTCGCCAAAAAGTTTGTTGGCGGCCGACTCCAGCATGGGGAATTTTTCGATCACGAAATTCTTCATGGTTTGAATCGCTTGCTTGGCTTGCTCCTCTGTGAGTCCAGCCTCGGCTTGTAATTTTTGGATCAGTTCCTGCATGTTGTGTGGATTTATCTGCCGAAGGTATGGAGGTGGCGCTAAAATTATTTTTCTGCCTATATTTATTCACTTAAACCAACTACATGAGCAAGCATTTTTTCCTCGTTCGGTCATTGGGCATGGCTTTTTTATTTGGGCTGACCCTGATCGGATGTACCCCCCAATCCACTACCGAGAAGTCTGCTTCGGTGCAAAACGGTAAACTCATCAAGTCAGAGAAGATCGCTGAGTTCGATACCGCAAAGCTTTCCAAGATCTTGAATGAAGAAATGGAGCAGTTCTTGACGGGGTCAAAAAAACCATTCGCGGAGTTGAAGGGGAAATATCATACACCCCTCAATGGGGTTACGCTTTATAAGCTTACCTATCAAACGTCCATACCCGAAAAGGACAACAAACCCGCGGAGGTAACCGGATTGGTTGCCATCCCCACCTCCTTTGCTGCCGGTACGCCCATGGTATCTTATCAGCACGGAACTGTTTTTGGAAAGGGAGAAGTGCCCTCGAACATTGAGGAATCGATGGAGACCAAATTGATGCTTGGCCAATTTGGCGGGCAGGGTTACATTGTCATTGCTGCCGATTATGTGGGACTGGGAAGCGATTCCACGAACGGCAATTCATACTTCAGTCGGAAAAGTACGGAGCAGGCCTGCTTGGATATGTACAAAGCAGCACAAGAGTTTTTGGGTCAACAAAAAATTCAAGTGGGCAATTTTTTCACCATGGGTTGGTCGCAAGGAGGGTACAACACCCTTACGTTCCTTCGCCGGCTGGAGCAAGAAAAAATTCCTGTAGCAGCCACCCTTACCGCTGCTGCGCCTCCAGATCTTCTGTATTTCATCGGTCATGGTATTTTGAATCGCCGTCCGATCGATGCCCCCTGGGTTCCGGCGGCATTGTCCAATCTTTTGTTCTCCTATGAGAACTATGGCGGTTTAACGGGCTTGCCCGAGCGGGCCATCCGTTCAGAGTACCTTCAAACAGCCAAGGACTTTTATGCATTCAAGATCGGGTTCATGGACTTCTTCCAAAAAACACCGCAGGTGGCAGCGGATTTTCTGAAACCTGAATTTGTGGATGCGTTTCGGTTGGGTTCCGACCCACTGTGTTCGGCACTCAATTCAGCTGAAGGTTTTCGTTGGCGCAGCGACGTTCCCCTTCGTTCGTTTTATGGAGAAAGCGATGAAGCCGTACCGGTAGATCTTGCCATGTTTCTGGTTCAATACCAAACAGCACTCGGCAAGAAGAATGGTGAATTGGTGAATGCTGGCGCCAATGCCGATCACCGGGCGACCTATGCGGTAGCACTGACCGAAGCCAAGAATTGGTTTGATGGATTCATCAAAAAATAAAAACCTCAAACTATTCATAAAAAAACCCCGGATCTCCGGGGTTTTTTTATTTCATTCGGTTAGGCCACTTTGAGTAGGCTCATCTTACTTTTTTCAAAATTTCGCTTCGCATATTCCAAGTCGAGCGTGAAGGTTTTTACATCCGATGTGGGCAGTTCGTACATGGCATCGGTGAGTATGCTTTCACAAATGCTGCGCAATCCGCGTGCTCCCAGTTTGTATTCCATTGCTTTTTCAACCATGAATTCGAGCGCTGGTTCCTCCACGGTTAGCTCAATGCCTTCCAAATCAAAAAGGCGTTTGTATTGTTTGATGAGTGCGTTCTTGGGTTCGGTAAGAATGGATTTGAGGGCGGGTCCATCCAACGGATCGAGGTGGGTGACCACGGGTAACCGGCCCAATAACTCAGGGATCAAACCAAATTGCTTGAGGTCAGTTGCGTTTACAAACTGCAATAGATTTTTTTGACGCAGGGCTTGTTCTTCTTTGTCCACCTGAAATCCGATGGTATTGGATTGTACCCGGCGGCCAATGATCTTTTGTATGCCATCAAATGCACCTCCGCAAATGAACAGGATGTGTTGCGTGTTGATCTTGACGAGTTTTTGTTCGGGATGTTTGCGTCCGCCTTGCGGAGGTACCAGTACATCACTTCCTTCCAATAATTTCAAGAGCCCCTGTTGCACCCCTTCTCCACTCACGTCTCGGGTAATCGAGGGATTGTCGCCTTTTCGTGCGATCTTATCGATCTCATCGATGTACACGATGCCGCGTTCGGCAGCAGCTACATCGTAGTTGCAAACTTGCAGCAAACGGGTCAAAATGCTTTCCACGTCTTCTCCCACATATCCAGCCTCCGTGAATACGGTTGCATCCACGATGGCAAAAGGAACATTCAGCATGCGGGCGATGCTTTTGGCCAAGAGGGTTTTACCGGTACCGGTTTCACCCACCATCACGATGTTGCTTTTGTCAATCTCGATTTCGTTGGGGGAGTCCTGTTGTTTTTGGGTGAGTCGCTTATAGTGATTGTATACGGCTACGGCGAGTACTTTTTTGGCATCGTCCTGACCGATCACATACTCATCCAAAAAGGTCTTGATCTCAATGGGCTTTTTGATCTGGAGTTTGAAAGAGGCGTTGGCTTTGTCTTGTTTGGTCGACAATTCCTGATCGATGATCTCTCTTGCGTGCTCAACGCAATTCTCACAGATATGTCCTTCCTGTCCCGCGATCAGGATCTTTACCTCGTCGCGGTTGCGTCCGCAGAAAGAACAGTGAAGAGGATTTTTTGCCATGGTCAGAGTTTCTCGATCAATTGGTCGGCAATGCCGTATTCGATGGATTGTTTTGCGTCCATCCAGTAATCACGGTCAAAATCACGCATGATCTGCTCAACGGTTTTTCCGCAATTCTTTGCCAGAATACCGGCTCCGATCTCTTTCACGCGCCGCGTCTGTTCCGCTTGGATCTCCAGGTCAGCGCTAACACCCTGAATATACCCCCCCAGTGAAGGTTGGTGGATCATCACTTCTCCGTGCGGAAAGATGAAGCGGCGTCCTTTTACGCCACCACTGAGCAGGATGCTGCCCATAGAGGCGGCCAGTCCCATGCAAATGGTGCTTACCGGACTCTGGATCATCTGCATGGTGTCATACATCACCATGCCGCTGGTGACAACACCCCCCGGACTATTGATATAAAATTTGATCTCTTCACCGGGCTTGTCTGCATCGAGCAGCAACAATTTGCTCACCACGTCTCTTGCACTTTTGTCGTCTACGACGCCCCAGAGATAAACGGATCGCTTTTCAAAAAAATAGCGCTCCAGTTTTTTATTCAGCATACCCAGGTCTGACTGCGGACGCTCTTCTTTTTCGTCCTCGTCTTCACTCAGCCAAGTGGGTTTGGAAAATACATCTTTGAATTTCATAAAGTCTTGGTTGTTCGGGATCAGGATTTGTTCTGTTTTTTGGGATTGGTGACCAGCACTTCATCGATCAGACCATATTCTTTAGCCTCGGGAGCGGTCATCCAATTGTCGCGGTCAAAATCTTTTTCGATCTGATCGACCGGTTTGCCTGTATGAAGGTTCACCACTTCATAGAGTTCTTTTTTCAGCTTGCGGATTTCGTTGACCGTGATCTCGATGTCACTGGCTTGTCCGCCGATGGCGCCACTGGGCTGATGCATCATGATGCGGGAGTGTTTCAACGCAGCACGTTTTCCGTTGGTTCCGGCGCCCAACAATACACAAGCCATGGAAGCAGCGACTCCGATGCAGATGGTGGCAATGTCTGGACTTACATATTGCATGGTGTCGTACACACCCAAGCCGGCATATACACTTCCTCCTGGGCTATTGATGTACATGTTGATGTCACGCTGGCGATCGGTAGAATCGAGAAACAACAACTGCGCGGTTACAATGTTGGCGATTTCGTCGTTGATCGGATAGCCAAGGAAAATGATGCGGTCCATCATGAGTCGACTGTATACGTCCATAACGGCCACATTGAGCGAACGTTCCTCAATGATATTGGGCGTCATGGCTGTAACCAGGTGCGACGCATACCCGTGTAGGGTGTTGCTGGAAATGCCCTGGTGCTTGACGGCAAATTTTTCGAATTCGGAGTTGAATCCCATGGATGTGTGATTGTAAAGAGGGTTATATCAAATATCCGTCCAATCGACGGATTGGCAAAATCGGTGACAGTTTGTCGGCTAATGGCAATCTGCATCATGAAAAAAGCTGACCGGTGGGGGTCAGCTCCTTCGATCAATGATGTTGGTGTTGGTGCTCTTCGACCATTTTGGTGAACTGCTCCGCCTCCATGGTTTTGTCGGAGGGCTTTACTTGTGTCGCGCCCCATTCCATCACCTTTTGTGACTGGATGCGGTGAAAGGCATCTTCAACGAATTTGCGGTCCTTCATCATTCGGTCGGTATAATCTTTCACCCAGGGTTGGTCCATGCCTAAGTTGGCACCTCCCATGTAGCTGAACAGTTGTTGTTGTGCGAAGGCCCGGATCTCATCGGGATTCACCTGAAGGGCTTGGTCCTGAACAATCTTCTCTGAAATGAGTGTCCACTTCAATTGATTGCAGAAGGTGGGGAATTCCTGTTCTACTTCCTCGGCGGATTTTGGGTTCTCGCCTTGGGTTTGTAACCATTTTTTCAGGAAGGCTTCCGGGAAGGGAATCTCGGTTTGATCGACCAGCGCGTGAAATACCTGATCTTGAATTTGGTTGTTGGATTGTGCGGCCCAATACGCCTGGATCTCCTCACGGATCTTATTCTTGAAAGCGGATTCGGATGTTATTTCCTGTTTGGGATACAATTGTTCAAAAAAGGACTCATCAAGTGCACGCTTCTCGAGTAGGCCGATCTTGGTGAGGACGATGCGGAATGATTTTTGCGCAGATGATCCATCTTCTGCATTCAATCCAAGGTCACTCGCGATCCAACTCCTTTCTTTTTCTTCGAAGGCACCCTCCAGGGTGGTCACCACGGAGTCACCTACTTTTTTACCATTCCATTGAGAACGGAAGGAAGCAGTGAAGTATTTTAATAACAGGGAATTGTCCTTTTGAATGCCGTTTTCAATGGCTTCCCCGCTTTCATTGACTTCCGTGAACTGAACATTCAGGATCTGATCGTCGTTGTTGACGGTTTCTTCATCTTTTACATTGCCGTAGCGGTTCTGCAGGCGTGTGATTTCCTGGTCAACCATCTCATCGGTCACTTCGATCACATAACGCGTGATCTTGGCTTTTGCCAGGTCGGTCAATTTGAATTCGGGCTTGCGTCCGATCTCAAAATGGAAGGTGTAGTCGATGGGATTGTTCACGTCGAGTTGACGCATGTCTGTTTCGAGGGGCAGGGGTTGGGCGAAGATCTCCAGCTTTTCTGTTTGCAGGTAGCCGATCAGTTCGCGGTCGACCGATTTCAGTACCTCATCGGTGAACAAAGAGGGCCCGTACATTTTTTTGATCAGTCCGGCCGGTACCATGCCCTTGCGAAAGCCGGGGATGTTGGCTTTTTTGCCATAGTCCTTCAGCGAACGTTCAAAGGCAGGCAGGTAATCAGATTTTTCAAGTCGGACGGAAACTTTCTCGTGCAATTCGCCGATCGATTCGCGGGTAATGTTGGCCATAATGTTTTGATCAAGTGGTCCGGATGGAGGGACTCGAACCCCCACACCTTGCGGCATCAGATCCTAAGTCTGACGTGTCTACCAATTTCACCACATCCGGATTGCCGGCCTGGGCCGGTTTTTGGGAGGGCAAAGGTAGGGGATTTCGGTTGCAAGACTCGTCAGAATTTGGTAAATTCGTCGGTCATGGAAACGGCGGTGCATACCCCTAAATACAATCTCTCCCCGGAGGAGGAGAAGAAGCTCATTCTCAGGGAGTACCGTTCCCTTTTGCGCACCCTGAAAAACAAGATGAAGCCGGGTGATAAGCAACTGCTTCGCACGGCTTTTGAGATGTCGGCCGATGCGCACAAGACCATGCGTCGGAAAAGTGGCGAACCCTACGTGTTGCACCCCATTGCCGTCGCCAAAATTTCCGCCGAAGAAATCGGATTGGGCATTCGATCTGCAATATGTTGTCTGTTGCACGATACCGTAGAGGATACGGATGTTACGTTGGATGACATCAAACGGGAATTTGGTCCGGAGATCATGAAGATCGTCGATGGACTGACCAAGATATCCAATGTGGTGGACGTGAATGCGTCCAAGCAGGCGGAGAACTTCAAGAAGATCCTATTGACGCTCACCGACGATCCGCGTGTGATCCTCATCAAACTCGCCGACCGTTTGCACAACATGCGCACACTGGACGGCATGAAGCCCGAAAAGCAACTCAAGATCTCCTCCGAAACTGTCTACATCTATGCGCCGTTGGCCCATCGCATGGGTCTGTACAACATCAAGACCGAGATGGAGGATCTGGCCATGAAGTACATGGAGACGGATACGTACAAAGAGATCGCGCGCAAATTGGCCGAAACCAAAAAAGAGCGAACCAAATACATCAATGAATTCATAAAGCCCATTCGGGAGAAAGTTGAGGGTGCCCAAATTTCTGCAGAGATCTACGGCCGGCCCAAGAGCATCCACTCGATCTGGAACAAGATGAAAAAGAAGGGAGTTGCCTTTGAGGAAGTATACGATCTGTTTGCCATTCGCGTGATCTTGGATGTTCCGACGGAAAGAGAGAAAGCAGATTGTTGGAAAGTGTATTCGCTCATTACGGACGAATACTCACCCGCTCCCGAGCGGTTGCGCGATTGGTTGAGCAATCCCAAGGCCAATGGATACGAAGCATTGCACACGACCGTGATGGGTCCGCAAGGCCGCTGGGTGGAAGTGCAGATCCGTACCCGTCGCATGAATGAGATTGCCGAAAAAGGGTTGGCGGCACACTGGAAATAC
>JBDKIP010000194.1:0-4626 GCA_039797015.1 Bacteroidota bacterium | reverse complement strand
CAAATCGCCCGGCGAAGTTGACTCGTTCGTGTTTTTGGCGAACAAGTCACTCGGTTCAGAATCGGACATGAAATTCATCTATGGGAAGCATTTGGGATCCTCTGAAAAGGCATATTTCCTGGTATTGGCGGCGGGGCCCAAGGCCGGCGTATACAAGCGATATAAGGCGGATGTAGGGTACGTATCCAGCAACTACGTGCAATCGGAATTGCGTCAGTTCGATCTGTTGTATGATTATTTCATTTACAATCCCGCCACCCAATCTTTCAAAAAAGTAAAGAACAATTTCAGCAGCCTTCAAAAGGAATTGAAAGTGATCCAGGATGTAACCACCGTGTTTACGGCGTCCGCTTTTGCTGACAATCCCGACAAAGCCCTGGCCGCTGCCATTCATTTCATTCATCAATAACAATCCATGCAAGAAAATCAGCCTGCCCCCAACCAATTGAACATTGAGATCTCTGAAGAGGTCGCGGAGGGGCAATATGCAAACCTGGCGATCATTACCCACTCTCATGCGGAATTCGTGATCGATTTCGTGAACGTAATGCCGGGCACACCCAAAAGCAAAGTCAAATCTCGTTTGATCCTCACCCCGCAACACGCCAAGCGGCTGATGCGCGCACTCACCGAGAACATTCAAAAGTTTGAGGCCACGCACGGACCGATCCAGGACATTGAGGAGGTGCAGTTGCCGATGAATTTTGGAATGCCGACAGCTCAGGCATAGCTTGTGCGGAGTTTGAGTAGTTTGAAGAGTTTGAGTAGTTTAAATAGTTAGCGACGGTAGCGCTGTCCGGACTTTTCGGATTTTTTCAGGTATTGGATCATGCTGTAGATCATTCTTCCAATTTCTCGGCTGAGGGATAGCATCTCATCGTGCGTAACGGAGGAAATGTATCCTTGATCAAGGCACCGGTTCAATTGAGAACGAATTTCCATTAACGAGCCATGGGAAATTAGCAAGAAGTTGATGAATTCCTTATTGCCCATTCTCCCAAAACCCTCTGCAATATTATCCATGATGGAGCCGGATGAACGCCTCATCTGATTCCTTAGAGCATACTCATACTCAAATACAGGCAGCCCGGTTAGTTCAAAAATCCGCTTGTTCATGGTCCTTGCTTTTTGCCACATGATCAAGTCCTCAATCTCCCTGACTGTACCCATACAAACTTTTTAAACTATTAAACTGCTCAAACTTTTCAAACTGCTCAAACTCTTCAAACTATAATATTCCTTCATCCGCAAAACTGTAATACCCCTCCCGACTCACGATCAAATGATCATGCACCGTCATGTCAAAATACTCCGCCGCTTGCCGGATCTTTTGGGTGAGTTCCCGATCCGCTGCGCTCGGATACAACGAACCCGAAGGATGATTGTGCCCCAAGATCATGCTCACCGCCCGCAGCGACAACGCCCTTCTGAAGATGATCCGCGGATCGGCCACCGTGCCCGTAATGCCTCCCTGACTCACCCGCTCCATCCGGATCAACCGCAAGGCCCGGTTCAAATACAACACACAGAAGACCTCATGGTCCAAATGACCGATCTGCTCCGATAAAAACTTCGCCGCAGCCGAAGAAGATTGCAGGATCTGTTGCTCCTGCTCCATCTTGCTCGTCAACAACCGTCGATTCAATTCCCAGGACGCCAACAACCGTCCCGCCCGCTCCCGACCCAACCCGCGCAACTGAATCAACTCCTCCGGATCCAACATGGCCAGCCGACCCACATCGCCGCCAACATGCTCCCAAAGCATTGCCGCTGATTTGGACGTGCCCAAGATCCATTCCAACAATTGAGGAGTCGACCACTGCCGCCAGTCCACCCGCTGCCATTCTTTTACCGTTCTGATCATATCCCCAAGATTACGGTTCCCCCATGCCGATAACAATGCCACAAAGCGTTATGCACAGCCTATGGCGAGTTTTCCATCCTCACACGAACCGGGTACGGAGCTGCATCAACAACGATTATCTTCGCAACACAATTCCCCCCTCACATGCAAAAAGCCAAAATATTCGCCGGCACCGGATCACAGGAGCTGGCCAAGCAGATCTGTGCGTCGTACGGAACGCAACTCGGACAGGTCAACATCCAGCGGTTCAGTGACGGAGAGATCTGCCCTGTTTTCCTGGAAAGCGTCCGCGGTGATTATGTGTTTCTGGTTCAGAGTACTTATTCGCCGATCGACAACCTGATGGAGCTGCTGCTCATGATCGATGCCGCACGCCGGGCCTCGGCCTACAAGGTGATTGCCGTACTGCCCTATTATGGGTATGCGCGCCAGGACCGCAAAGACCGTCCCCGGGTAGCCATTGGCAGCAAGCTGATCGCCAACATGTTGGTGGCCGCCGGGGCCGACCGGGTGGTGACCATGGACCTCCACGCCCCCCAGATCCAGGGGTATTTTGACATTCCGGTCGACCACCTCGACAGCCACGCGGTTTTCATCCCTTATCTGGAGAATCTGAAGCTGGAAAACCTTACCTTTGCCGCCCCCGACGTAGGGGCTACCAACCGGATCCGGGAAATCGCCAGCTATTTCAACGCCGAAATGGTGATCTGCGACAAACACCGGAAACGAGCCAACGAGATCGCCAGCATGGTGGTCATCGGAGACGTCACCGACCGGGATGTGGTCATCATCGACGACATCTGCGACACCGGTGGCACCCTGGCAAAAAGTGCCGGGATGCTCAAGGACAAGGGAGCCCGTTCGGTCCGGGCACTGATCACCCATCCGGTGCTCAGTGGCAAGGCCTACGAGAACATCGAGAACAGCGTGCTCGAAGAATTGGTGGTGTGCAACACCATCCCGCTTCGACTAGAAAGCCCCAAGATCAAAGTGCTTTCCGTCGCTGATCTCTTCGCCGTGGCCATCCGCAATGCGTTTGAAAACAAGAGCATCACCAGCCTCTTCATTCATTCGCAACGCAAGAACAAGTAATTTTTAAACTCAGATACCATGAACACGATTACCATCGAAGGACAACTGAGGACCGGATTTGGCAAGTCAGCCACCCGTCAACTCCGCTCTCAGGAACTGGTGCCCGGTGTAATTTACGGGGGTGCAAAAGAGGTACACTTCCACGCACCGGCCGCCGCATTCAAAAAGTTGGTCTACACCCCCAACTTCCAAATCGCCGAAGTGAAGGTGGACGGACAGACCTACCGCACCATCATGAAGGACCTCCAATTCGACAAAGTATCCGATCACCTGATCCACGTCGATTTTCTGGAACTCGTTGACGATAAAAAAGTCGTTGCCGACATTCCCCTGAACTTTACCGGAACCTCCAAAGGAGTGAAGGACGGTGGTCGCCTCGTGATCAAGATGAAATCACTCAAGGTGAAAACCCTTCCGAAATTCCTCAAGGAAAACATCGATGTACCCATCGACAACCTGGACCTCAACGGAAACATTCGCGTAGAGGATGTTGTAGCGGATAATTATGAAGTACTCAACTCCCCTCGTATTCCCATCGCTTCCGTCGTGATGACGCGTCAGCTGAAGCAGGAAGAAGCAACCGCTGCTACTGCGAAAAAATAAGTTTCTGCAAAGAACGTTCCGACCCGCATCCTCCCCGATGCGGGTCTTTTTATGCGAAATCGGTAACTTGAACCGGAATGAAATACCTGATCGTCGGACTCGGAAACATCGGCAACGAATACGCCCACACCCGCCACAACATCGGATTTGATGTCGTGAACGCCTTCGTGCAAAAACACGGCGGGCAATTCCGAAACGACCGACTCGCATTCGTGTCAGATGTCAAATGGAAAGGAAAGACCTACGTCTGCATCTGCCCAACCACCTTCATGAACCTCAGCGGCAAAGCCGTCAAATACTGGATGGAAAAAGAAGGGATCTCCCTCGAGCATGTATTGGTGATCGTAGATGACCTGGCCCTCCCGCTGGAACAACTACGCCTGCGCACCGCCGGCAGCGATGCCGGTCACAACGGGCTTCGAAGCATTCAAGACACCCTCACCACAAATCAATACGCACGCCTGCGCTTTGGCATCGGAAACGATTTTCCCAAAGGCATGCAAGCCGAATTCGTCCTCAGCAAATGGCGAAAAGAAGAAGAACCCCTGGTGCAAGTAAAGATCGATGCATCGGTGACCGTGATCGAACAGGTGTTTCAACAGGGATTTTCATCGGTCATGACCCAACTCAACAAGCAACAGTTTACAACCGGCTAATGTCGATTGCGTATTTTCGCACATCCTCACACGTATGAAGATCTTCTGCATCGGACGAAATTATGTGGCACACGCACTCGAATTAGGCAATGACGTGCCAGAAGAGCCTGTGATCTTCCTCAAGCCCAAATCAGCCCTGCTTCCCAACGGGACACAATTCTATTACCCCGAATTCACCAATGAGTTGCATTACGAATGCGAACTGGTGCTCCGGGTTTGCAAGAACGGACGACACGTACTCGAGCGACATGCCCACAAATACTACGACGCCATCACAGTAGGGATCGATTTTACCGCACGCGACATACAGGCCGAACTGAAAAGTAAAGGACTGCCCTGGGAAAAAGCAAAGGCCTGGGACCACTCCGCCATCCTGGGTCGTTGGATGCCATTCGCTGCATTCGCCGAAAA
>JBDKIP010000193.1:0-3077 GCA_039797015.1 Bacteroidota bacterium | reverse complement strand
TGAACTGTTGGCGAATGCCAACTGGAATTTCTGGATCGGCCAGGCGGCCTTCATCGAAAATCCGGCACCCTATTTCTGGTCGAGGGTACTCGAGAGTGCTTTGGCCTCCGACTCTGTACTTCGTTTGGAGCGCGAATTGAATGCCCGCACCGATCCTGCTAAGAAATATGCCTACGAAGAGCGAAAAGGAAAACTGATTCGGCAGTACTCCAGCGAATATGCCCGCACATATGACTCCTTGTTGGGAGGAATGGTGGAGCGAAGAATGCGTCTGTCCATACAAAGCGTCGCCAGCATTTGGTATACCTGCTGGGTATTGGCTGGCCAACCCGATCTACCCCGATCACCCAAAGAATCGGATACCCCCGAACACCGCGAAATGATCCGCCAACTCGACCGGCTTTGGCGGATGAACCGGCTCAATGAATCGGAACACAGCTAAAGTTTATGGTTTAAGGATTAAGGTTGAACTAAACCCCTCCAAACTCTAAACTCTGAACTCTGAACTATCTTCGCGTATGCACAATTTCAACGCCGGGCCCTCCATCCTCCCCTCGTCTGTTTTTGAGGAAGCGGCACAAGCGATCCGGGATTTCAATGGTAGCGGACTTTCCATTTTAGAAATTGGACATCGAACCAGTCTTTTCCAACCAGTCATGGAAGAAGCGCGTCAGCTGGTGCGGGAATTGATGCAATTGAGTGCGGACCAGGAAGTCTTGTTTTTGCATGGAGGAGCTTCTACCCAGTTCATGCAAATCCCCCTGAACCTGCTTCCGGCTGACGGAAAAGCAGCGTACACCGATACAGGCACCTGGTCGGCCAAGGCCATCAAAGAGGCCAACCTCTATGGAACCGTAGAGATCGCGGGCTCCTCCAAAGCGGACGGATATCGTTCCATCCCGAAAACGCTCGACATCGACCCGACGGTCAACTACCTGCACCTTACCACCAACGAAACGGTGCATGGAGTGCAGTGGCAGCATGTGCCCGTCAATGTGGAGGTGCCCTTGGTGGCAGACATGAGCAGCGACATCCTCAGTCGGGTGCTGCCATTCGACCGATTCGGTTTGATCTATGCCGGTGCTCAGAAAAACATGGGTGCTGCCGGCGTGAATTTGGTCATTGTAAACAAGCATCTGTTGGGTAAAGCAGACCGGCGCATCCCCACGATGATGGACTATCGCGAACACATCCGGGAAGAAAGCATGCTCAATACCCCACCGGTCTTCGCCGTATACGTAGCCTTGCTCACGCTGCGTTGGGTGAAGCAGGAAGGAGGCATCGTCGAAATGGAAAGAAGAAGCAAAGAGAAAGCCGATCGCCTCTATGAAACGCTGGATGCACTGCCGCTTTTCCATTGTCCGGTCGAGAAAGCCGATCGCAGCCGGATGAATGCCGTCTTTACGCTCGAGGATGCCCGACTGGAAGCTGCTTTTCTGGACATCTGCAAAGAAACCGCCATGATCGGCCTAAAAGGACATCGCAGCGTAGGCGGATTTCGGGTATCGATGTACAACGCGCTTCCACTCGAAAGCGTGATCGCGCTCACCAATCTCATGCGCGCATTTGCTCAAAAAAACGGATAAATCATTTATATAATATATTAAACCTGCATGATCACAGTAAAACCTTTCGCCGCCATTCGTCCCCAAACCGCCTTTGCGGCTGCCGTGGCCGCGCGCCCGTACGACGTCCTCAACAGCCAGGAAGCCGCAACCGAAGCACAAGGCAACCCGCATTCTTTTTTGCACGTGACCAAGGCGGAGATCGACTTGCCCGCAGGTACTGACCTCCACAGCCAGGTGGTATACGACAAAGCGAAGGAGAATCTGGAGGCCATGATCCGCAAGGAAATGTTGTTTCAGGAGGACAAACCCTGCTACTACATCTATGAACTCGTGATGCAGGGACGTGCACAGACCGGACTGGTAGCCCTTTCTTCTGTAGAAGATTATAACAACGATCGGATCAAGAAACATGAGTTCACTCGTCCCGAAAAAGAAAAGGACCGCATCGATCACATGCGCACCATCCGTGCACAAACGGGAAATGTTTTTCTTGCATACCGAGAGGTGGGCGAAATGGATGCCTTGATCGATGAATGGAAGTCATCGCATTCACCGATCTATGATTTCACGGCAACAGATGGCATCGAACACCGCATCTGGGTAGTTGATCGGCGGGAAACGGTGGAGGACATCACCCGGATCTTCGCCGAGCAAGTACCGGCCACCTACATTGCCGACGGACATCACCGGGCTGCCTCTGCTGCCAAAGTAAGCCAGGCACTGCCCGATTCCGCAGATGCGCAATTTTTTCTGACAACCCTGTTCCCTGCGAATCAACTCGCGATCCTCGATTACAATCGGGTGGTAAAAGACCTGAATGGCCACAGCGAAGAAGCTCTGCTGGCTGCGCTCGAATCGGATTTCACCATCACCCGTACGTCCGAAGCAGTTCGTCCCGCGCAATTGCATGAATTTGGCATGTACCTGAATAAAACCTGGTACCGTATGCAGGCGAAAGCAGGTACGTGGACTGACGATCCGATCGGGGTATTGGACGTGAGCATCCTCTCAGAACGAGTACTTGATAAATTACTGGGCGTACGCGACCAGCGAACCGACAAACGGATTGATTTTGTGGGAGGCATCCGCGGGTTAGGTGAATTGGAGAAGCGGGTGGACAGCGGTGAGATGGCGATCGCATTCAGCTTATACCCGGTCAGCATTCATCAATTGTTTGACATCGCCGACAGCGGATCGGTGATGCCCCCAAAAAGCACTTGGTTTGAACCCAAATTGCGGGATGGCCTGCTCACACACCGCATTTAACAACTTCACGCTTCAAATCTGACTACTTTAGTAGGAACCAATTCGTATGCGCATCCGATCTCTCTTCCTTTCATTGATCTGTATGATCAGCATTGCTGCCTGGGCGCAACCAACCGAAAGCGTGGCTACGCTTCATGCGCGTGCTAAAAACTTTCTACGCGCCGGCGATTTTGACAATGCCGTATTGGTGCTTCGCCAGGCGATGATCCTTGCTCCGGACGACCTCGAATTGAATAAGGATCT
>JBDKIP010000192.1:0-7641 GCA_039797015.1 Bacteroidota bacterium | reverse complement strand
TTTCATCATGATGGGCATGAGTTATTGGGGCGGACAAAAGTTTTATCCCATTCCATATAATCTGAAAAAAATTACAGGCTACATACTGCTGAGCATCGTACTGGTGATTGCGCATCGCGTCATCGCGGATCGAGCGGGATCGGATTTGATCAACCTTTTAACAGCTACCCTACTGTTGGGCGGATTTATCTTATACGGATGGCGTGAAATTCAACGCGAACGGATCAGCGCCGTTCGCTGATCAAGCTCAGCCCCGAACAAACGGATTTGATTTTTTTTCAGCTCCAATGGTCGTAAACGGACCATGCCCGGAATAAACGATGGTTTCTTCGGGCAACGGATACAATTTCTCGCGGATGCTTTGCATCAGCTGCTCTGTATTGCCTCCGGGAAGATCGGTACGCCCCACACTCCCCTGAAACAAGACATCACCTCCGATCACCCAGCCCGACCCGGCGCAGTAAAAGGACAAACTGCCGGGGGAATGGCCGGGCGTGAACAAACACTCAATCTCCACACCACCGATCTCGAACCGATCCCCCTCTTTCAAATACTGAATATCCCCCACATACTGCTCACAGGGAACCTGATACGTGTCCCCGGCTATGGCCGCATAGTCCAGCACCGGCTGATCATCTCGGTGCATGAGCAGCGGAAGTTTCCAGGTCCGATGCACAAAATTGTTGCCGAACACATGGTCGAGGTGACAGTGAGTATTTAGAAAATGAGTGGGCCTCAGCTGATTTTCTACGACATAAGACTGTAAAACGGACCGTTCGGCAGCCGTGTGACAGCCCGGGTCGATGATGGCACAGGAACCATCGGACGCCGACACCACATACGTGTTCTCTGAAAAGGGATTGAAGCAAAAGGATTTAACAATCAGCATAGGCGTTTTTCGTAATTTTATACGCTACCGGCAAAGGTACTAAAAGCCTTTTCGCCACCCCGACATGAAAAGCATTCTACGTTTGTTTCTGCTGGGCATTTGCATCGGCTTCACCACCGCACCCATCGCCCAGGTCAATACCGTTGAGTTCGGCAAAAACCGTGTGCAATATCAAAAATTCAGATGGGAATACTTTCAGGCCGAGAACTTCAACGTCTACTTCACCGAGGATGCAGTCGGGCTGGGAAAATTAGTCTCCCTAATCGCCGAAAAAGAATTGCCCTCGATTGAGTCCTCCGTTGAATACGCCCTGCAACGACGCATCAACATCGTGGTCTACAACAATTACGATGCCATGCAACAATCCAACATCGGCATTGGCATCGATTGGCAAAATACCGGCGGTGTCACCAAATTGGTGAACAACAAAATGGTGGTGTACTACAACGGCAACCGCGAGCACCTACGCATTCAGATCCGACAAGGCATCGCGCGGAACCTGGTCGAGAATTTATTGTTTGGCGACAACCTGGGCGAATTTGCTGCGAATCAGGCATTGCTTGACCTGCCCAAATGGCTGACCGACGGATACATCGCATACGTGGCGGAGAACTGGAATCCAGACCTCGACGATCAACTGCGCGGAATCCTGCTGGCCTCTTCCTACAAAACATTTTATCATTTTGCCTTCGACAAACCCTTGCTGGCCGGACATGCTTTTTGGAAATACATTGCTGACAAATACGGAAAAACACGTCCCACCTATTTTCTCTACCTGGCCCGCATCTACCGGAACCTCAACCAGGCTTCTTATAAGATCGCAAAGAAAAAATTCAAGGATGTACTGAAGGACTTCATGGCCGACAATACAGAGACCTATTACAAAGACATTCGGGGAAGAAGAAATACACCCAAGGGACAACTCGCGGTCAGCGAATACATCGGCAAAACGGATTTCATCCGATTCAACGCAAATCCCGTTCCGCGCAGCTTCACCTATGGCGTGGTTGAATTCAAACAAGGCCGGTACCAAGTGGTACTGATGGAAAATTTTGTGCAGCGACGGGTACTCCTCAAATTGGGTGTGCGCACACGGGAAGATGATCAGAACCCACATTATCCGCTGCTTGCCTGGGATCCCAAAGGCACAAGACTGGCCGTGCTGTATTGGGCCGAAGGAAAGATCAATTTCTTCATCTACGATGTGGCGCGACGCGTCAAGATCAACAAACAAGAAATCAAAGGATTCGATCAGATACAAGACATGAAATTCATGCTGAATGAGAATACGCTCATCTTCAGCGCCGTCAAGAACGGACAATCCGACATCTTTACCTACAAACTCGACAAACAAACCAGCGAACAGATCACCAACGACCCATACGACGATCTAGACCCTTCCTTCGTGGCGTTCCCCAACAAAACGGGAATCTTGTATGCCAGCAACCGCCCCCACCCCGATGTTCGCGCGACGATGGATTCTCTTCCCTCCGCTCATTTCAACATCTATCTGGTCGACAATTGGAACAAATCATCCGAGCGACAACTCTCCAAACTCACCAACCTCCAATGGGGCAATGCGCGCTTCCCCTCCCAATACAACATGTCGCACTTCACGTTCATCAGCGATGAAAACGGCGTGAACAACCGATATGCCGGCTTCTTCACCACGGAAAGAGCCGGAGTAGACACCCTGGTATTCATTGGAGAGGACGTATTGCGCAATCCGCCTCAAAAAGAGATCGACAGCATCCTGCGTGAATACAAGAAAGACGACATTGATTCCGTAGGGTTCGTTTCGATCACGAACGATTCTGCCTATGTATTCCCGCTGACCAACTACCAAAGCAGCATGCTGGAAACACGTACGGCAGGCGACAACCAACAAGTAAGTGAAGTGGTTCGTCTCGGCGATGTGAAACTGCTGTATCGACTGCGGGTTGATGAAAACACCTTGCGTCGTCGCAACATAACCACCCCACCCACTCAGTACCGGAGAAAAACCATCGAGGAAGCAAAAAAGGCAGCTCGAAAGACCCTTCCGAACACCCCGGCTTCAACCGACACCACCGATCAAGGCAATGGTGGATTTACCAGCGGATTTGAGGAGGACAATGACAGTACACTCGGCGTTGGAACAACGCTCACGTCCAAGACGCCCGAACTACCCAAGCTGAAACGTTATTCGTATCGCCCCCCGAAATTCTTCAACGATTACCTGGTCAGTGGTTTCAACAACAACGTATTGGTAACCCGCTATCAGCCGTTCCAAGGCGGATACGGCCCCATCCAACTCAGCAACAACGATCCGTTAAATGGAATCATCCGCGTGGGCACATCCGATCTGATGGAAGATTGGAAGATCGCCGGAGGCTATCGAATCAGTCCCAACCTCCGCAACAACGAATATGTTTTCACGTCTCAATACTTGAAAAAGCGCGTGGACTTCGGATTCACCTATTACCGCAACTCGATTGACAACCCACCGTTGTATACCGACTCCACGTGGTACAATTCCAAACTTCTTTCCAACCTGTATCAAGCCACTGTCAGTTACCCCTTCAACAAGGTTCGAAGCCTCCGATTCAACCTGGCCTATCGCAGTGATCGCTATGTAAAACTGGCGAATGAATTTTTCCCAGACCGTTCCCTCTTCGCACCCGATGACCGTCTAAGTTATGCCCTCGCGCGCATCGAGTTTGTACACGACGATGCGATCTCGCCGGCATTGAACATTTGGGAGGGATTGCGTTGGAAGATCTACTTCGATTACAACGCGCAGATCGGAAAAAGCACGGTACAGGGTTCCGGAGATTTTCCGTTTGTGATGAATGCCGGTTTTGATTTCCGTCATTACCTCCCCATATACCGAAACATCAGCTGGTCTGTTCGTGCAGCCGGTGATTTCTCTTTCGGAACCCAAAAGATCGTTTACTACCTCGGGGGCGTTGACAATTGGCTCATGTTCGCCAACAATCAAAAGGCAGATGGCACCTACCGTTATTTTGATCCGGCCCACCCGCTGGATCCCGACAACGAGTACGCCTATCAATCATTGGCCGTCAACCTGCGCGGATTCAAACAGAACATTGCCAACGGCAACAATGCCGTCGTGATCAACAGTGAAATACGCGTACCCGTGTTCACCACCTTCATCAACAAGCCAATCAACAACGCCCTGTTGAGGAACTTCCAATTGGTTCAATTTATTGATTTAGGTACCGCCTGGAACGGAGCCTATGACAAGATCGAGCGCCCGGCACTTTTCTATCGGGCTCCTCCCGTCACCACCATCGTAAAAGCAGGGGGTGTCGGACCTTTCGCGGGCGGATACGGATTCGGCGCCAGAAGCACGGTACTCGGGTATTTCCTGCGTGTGGATGCCGCTTGGCAAATGGATGGCTTCTTTAAAGGGAAACCGAAATATTATTTGTCGATGGGACTTGATTTTTGATCCCCCACCACCTCTTCAAAGATCCCGGCCAAGGCCGGGATCTTTTGTTTTATGCATCTAACAAATCGCATTATCTTACCCATCCATTCCCCTTGTCATGTCCAATCGATACATACTTGCGCTCGATCAGGGAACCACCAGCAGCCGTACGCTGATCGTTGATTCCGCGGGCCAGATCATCAGCATCGCACAAAAAGAATTTAGCCAACACTACCCGCAACCCGGATGGGTAGAACACGATGCCGATGAGATCTGGAGTACGCAATTCGGCACCATCTCCGAGGCCCTGGCCAAGGCAAAAATTCAGTTGGATCAAATCGCTGCCATCGGAATCACCAACCAACGGGAAACCACCGTGGTGTGGGACAGAAAAACGGGTCACCCCATTCACCCCGCCATCGTATGGCAGGACAGACGTACCGCCGACCGATGTGATCAACTAAAACAAGCCGGCAACGGAAGAAAGATCCAGGAAAAAACCGGACTCCTGATCGATGCCTATTTTTCCGCCACCAAACTCGAGTGGATCCTCGATCATGTTCCACATGCCCGCGCGAAAGCAGAAAAAGGCGAGCTGGCCTTTGGCACGATCGACAGCTGGCTGGTCTGGAACCTAACCAATAAAAAAGTACATGTAACGGACGTGAGCAATGCCTCGCGCACCATGCTTTTTAACATCCATACGCTGCAATGGGATGCCGAACTCTTGGAGTTGTTCAACATCCCGGCATCCATGCTGCCCGAGGTGCGCTCGAGCAGCGAAATCTATGGATCGGCGAAACTTCATGGAAACGATCCATCCAGCGAAATTCCCATCGCCGGCATCGCAGGGGATCAGCAAGCAGCCCTGTTCGGTCAGCTCTGCACCGAACCTGGCATGGCCAAAAACACCTATGGGACCGGATGCTTTATGCTCATGAACACCGGAGAAAAAGCGATCACTTCCCAAAATCAACTCCTAACCACCATCGCTTGGCAGATTCATGGGATAACGCACTATGCATTGGAGGGAAGCGTATTCATCGCCGGAGCCGTGGTGCAATGGCTGCGCGATGAACTAAAGATCATTCGCCATGCATCAGAAGTGGAAACACTCGCGGCTCAGGTACCCAATTCGGATGGCGTGTATTTGGTACCGGCCTTTGCCGGTCTTGGTGCGCCGCATTGGAATCCACATGCCCGCGGATCAATCTTTGGCTTAACGCGTGGAAGCAATCAGGCGCACATTGCCCGTGCAGCACTCGACAGCATCGCCTACCAAACCGCTGATGTATTGCAGTCGATGAATGCGGATGCCGGTATCCCGATCAAAGAACTTCGGGTGGATGGAGGTGCTACCATCAACAATGCGTTGATGCAATTTCAATCCGATCTACTCAACTGCTCCGTGATCCGACCCAAGATCACGGAAACAACTGCACTCGGCGCGGCCTATTTGGCTGGATTGGCGGTTGGATACTGGGAGGATCTTGCGGCCCTTCAAACCAAGTGGCAAATCGACAAACAATTCGAACCCGCTTGCTCAGCAGCAGATCGAGCCAATGCACTGGCCGGCTGGCATCGTGCCGTCAATGCCAGCATTGCCTGGGCAACCGCACACTAAAACCAATCACCTCTATTATGTCAGCATTCATCGGAGAATTTGTAGGCATGATCATTCTGATCACCCTGGGAACCGGCGTAGTGGCCAATGTCGTACTCAATGAAACAAAAGGCAACAACAGCGGATGGATCGTGATCACACTCGGATGGGCTATGGCGGTATTCATCGGAAACTATGTGAGCGTGAAACTTGGCGGAAGCGGTCACCTCAACCCGGCCTTTACAATTGGTGCAGCGTTGTTCAGCAACTTCGATCGTGCGTTGGTCATTCCGTACCTGATCGCACAATTTGGAGGCGCGATTGTCGGCGCGGCACTTACCTGGGGCAGTTACTACTCACATTTTGAACGCACGAAGGACGCGGGGCTGAAATTGGCTGTGTTCTGCAACGCACCCGCCATTCGAAAAACCATACCAAACCTGATCACGGAGATCATTGCCACCGCGATCCTGGTGATCGCTGCGCTCGGCATGTCGCAACCCAGTACACCATTTGTCACCATTGATGCGCTGCCCATCTCGCTGGTGGTATTGGCGATCGGGTTGTGCATGGGCGGACCAACCGGCTACGCGATCAACCCCGCACGCGATTTAGGCCCGCGCATCGCACATTTTATTTTACCCATTCAAGGAAAAGGACATTCGGATTGGTCGTATAGCTGGATACCGGTAGCCGGACCACTTCTCGGCGCCCTACTTGGATTCTGGCTCTACGGCCTGCTTTAATCGATCGCAGCCAGAATTCTTTTACAAGCTTGTTCGATCTGCTTTTCGGAAAGAATCAGTGGCGGCGCGATGCGCAAACATTGAGGCGCAAACAAAAACCAATCAGTCATTAAACCCGTTGACTGTTGATCATTCACCATCAGGCATTGATCGATCACCCGCTTACAAGTATCGGCATCGTTGAATTCCACAGCCATCCACAATCCAAAGGAACGGATCGATTTGATCTCCGGGTGTTGCAAATGACTTCGAAACAACGATTCTTTTGATTTCACCGAATCGATCCACCCCTCTTCCAGCAGCGCGTCCAATGCAGCAAGTCCCGCTGCGCAACTCAACGGATGTCCGCCGAAGGTGGTGATGTGTCCGAGTACCGGCGCATCGGTCAGCCGATCCATCCATTTTTTGTTCGCGATGAACGCACCCAACGGCAATCCGCCGCCCAAGGCTTTGCCGAGCAACAACACATCGGGTACAATGTCAAACCATTCAAAACCCCAGAGTTTTCCGGTGCGACCAAAACCAGCCTGAATCTCATCCAAGATCAACAACGCGCCGGTAGCTGTGCATTTTTGTTCGATCGCCTTTAACCAAGAAGCATCAGGCACAGTGATCCCCGATTCGGCCTGAACGGTTTCCAATAAAACGCAGGCGGTATACTCATCGATGGCGTCTATGGCCGCAGGATCATTGTATGGAAGATGCCACACATCGGGCAGTAACGGCCGAAACGCCTGCCGCCAATACTCATCGCCGATGGCGCTGAGCGCTCCTTGGGTGCTTCCGTGATACGAGCCATTAAAACTGATGATGCGGGTGCGGTTGGTGCAACGCTTGGCCAGTTTCATCGCCCCTTCCACGGCCTCGGCACCGGAATTTGTGAAGTAAACTGAATTCAGTGAGGCGGGCAAGAGGGAACAAAGCCGCTCTGCATAGCGAACTTGTGGCGACTGCACAAACTCGCCATATA
>JBDKIP010000191.1:0-3482 GCA_039797015.1 Bacteroidota bacterium | reverse complement strand
AAATATTTGCCCAAATTGGCCAGTGGCGAGTGGTTGGGATGCTTTGGATTGACCGAACCCGATCATGGATCCGATCCGAGCAGTATGCTTACGAATATCCGGGATGCAGGGGATCATGTCATCCTGAACGGAGCCAAAATGTGGATCAGCAATGCACCTTTTGCGCAAGTAGCAGTGGTGTGGGCGAAAGATGAGGCAGGTGACATTCGCGGGGTGATCGTTGAGCGCGGAATGGAAGGATTTTCCACGCCCACGACCCATGGCAAGTGGAGTTTGCGCGCCTCCGCAACCGGGGAACTTGTATTTGACAATGTGAAGGTTCCGAAAGAAAATATTTTACCGAATGTAAAAGGGTTGAAAGGTCCCTTGAGCTGTTTAACCAAAGCGCGTTATGGCATTGCCTGGGGCGTGGTGGGGGCGGCGATGGACTGCTATGATACTGCCTTGCGTTAGTCCAAAGAGCGCATGCAGGTTGGCACTCCGATCGGGGCCTTTCAATTGCAGCAGAAAAAATTAGCAGAGATGGTTACAGAGATCACCAAAGCGCAATTGTTGAATTGGCGTTTGGGGGTATTGATGAATGAAGGGAAAGTGACTCCGCAACAAGTGAGCATGGCCAAGCGAAATTCCTGTGACATGGCCACCCAGATCTGTCGCGACGCCCGTCAAATGTTGGGCGGAATGGGCATCACCGGCGAATATCCCGTAATGCGTCACATGATGAATTTGGAGAGTGTAATTACCTATGAAGGGACCCACGACATCCACTTGCTGATCACCGGAATGGATGTAACAGGTTTCAATGCGTTCAAATAATTTATGAGCAGCTTTCCCGATAAGATTTTTCTGATCGGTTTTATGGGCGTTGGGAAGTCCCACTGGGGTCAACGCTTGGCATCAGCGCTGCAGTATGCTTTTCTGGATTTGGATGATGAGATCTCAACAGCTGCCGGCGGCAGAAGCGTCCGGGAGATTTTTGAGCAGGAGGGCGAGGAGTACTTTCGTCAACTCGAAGCGGATTGCCTGAGATCGATCGCCAGTGCTCCTGGGAACATCGTGTTGGCATGCGGCGGCGGTACACCCTGTTTTCTGAACAACCTGGATTCCATGAAAGCCGCTGGGCGAGTCATTTGGTTACAGGCCGAAGCAAAAGATCTGCTGCCTCGCTTGTTGGCGGAAAAACAAACACGTCCGTTGCTCCGTGACATTTCGGACATCGAGATGGAGCGGTATGTGATGAAAAAAATGGGCGACCGTCAGTTGTTTTACCAAGAAGCCCATCGTTCGGTTCCGGAAAAGACATTGACTGAAGCCAATCTCATTAAAACGCTATTGAATGAATAAGCGCATCGTTGCCGTGTCCTGTTTTTCTATCATGTTGGCCATTGCCCTTGGTGCGTTTGGTGCCCACGGCTTGCGTAAAATGACCACAGATGAAAATCTGTTGCGGGGATTTCAAACAGGGGTGGATTATCATCTCCTTCATTCGATCGCTTTCTTGCTTTTTGGGTTGTGGGGAGCATCCGTATTCAGTCAGTCATTGCGAAAAACGGCATCGATCTTTTTGGCCATCGGGGTGTTCGTTTTTTCCGGTTCACTTTATGCATTGACGGTATTTAAGTTGATGGGATGGAGTCATGCTTGGATCGGTCCCATTACACCCATTGGCGGAACTTTCTTGATCTTGGGTTGGGGGTGGATGGGCTATTCCTTCTTCAAGGCTGAACGCCCAAACTGATTATCTTTGTTTGGATGGCGAAATCTTCCAAGAGCAAGACAAAAAAGTCAACGAGCAACCCCCAGCCCGCTTCTGGTTTTCAATCGGAAAAAGAGGAGTCGATCGACCTGAAAGCGTTGGTTCGTGACGAACGCACTTGGAAGATCGTGGGTGTGTCCATGGTCTTTTTCTCCTTGTTTTTATTGGTTTCATTTGTTTCCTATCTCTCGAACTGGCAATCGGATGCATCCGTGGTCAGTGCCGGATCATCGGCGTTGTTTCAGGACCAGTCTGTTCAAAATGCTGCGGGCATTTTAGGAGCACTCGCCGCTGCTTTCTTTTTTGAGCGGTGTTTTGGGTTTGCCTCTTTTTTGATCTGCACGTTTTTCTTCGTGGTGGGAGTCAATCTGCTTTTTCGTCGACGTGTATTTTCCATCTGGCGCAATGTGAAGTATGTCACCATTGGTATGTTGGTGGCTTCGGTTACATTGTCTTTTCTTTTTCCGGAGAGCAAGCCATATGGCGGGGGGGCGGTCGGACTGATGCTCAATCAAACGCTCAATCAGGCGATCGGAAAAGTTGGGACGGGTGCCGTCTTATTTTTATCCCTCATCGGTTATTTGATCTGGCAATTCAATCCCCAATTGAAATGGCCTGTAAAAGAGCCTAAGGAGCAAGCAGAATCCGGGAATGAGGATTCAACAGAAGAGAACCCGGGCGAAGAACTTGAATCCTCCGAAGAGAAGCAATCCGCAGCCGGATTGGCAGCGGCAGGGATGACAGTGAATGAATTGTATGCAAACCGCACAGAGGCATTTGAATCCGCGGCCGATCAAGGTCCCATAGTAGTTCAATTCCCAATAGAGGAGGAGCCTGAGATGGAAATGACCCTCATCGAACGGGAAGAGGAAAAAGATGACATCCTTTCACCGGAAGAAAATATACAAGAAGAGGAAGCGCCGATCGAATTGACGCCGCATGTCTCCGTTACCCTGCCACTTACTTCTGCCGGAGGAATGCAGGATGTGCGAACAACGGGTATGGATGCCGAACCGGATGCTGATCCGGTTGAGTCAAGTGACGAGGAGGATCTGGCATTGGAGATCAAAACCGTTCCGGAACCGATCGAAGAACCGGTTATTCAGACCAAAGAGGAGCTTAAGCCATATGAGCCCACATTGGATCTTCGGGATTATAAATATCCTTCGCTGGATCTGTTGGAGCAGCACGGCAGTGAGAAGATCATTCAGGACAACAATGAGCTGGAGAACAATAAGAATCAGATCATATCCACGCTACGAAACTACTCCATCGAAATACAAAAGATCAGCGCTACGGTTGGTCCGACCGTTACACTCTATGAAATCGTGCCGGCCGCAGGTGTACGCATTTCCAAGATCAAGAACCTGGAAGATGACATCGCCCTTAGTTTGGCCGCCTTGGGCATTCGCATCATTGCGCCGATTCCCGGAAAGGGAACGATCGGTATTGAGGTGCCGAATGTGAAAAAGACCGTGGTGAGCATGAAAACGCTGTTGAGCAGCGATCGTTTCCAAAACAGTCCGCATAGTCTGCCCATTGCGATCGGAAAGCGGATCGACAATGAGAATTTTATCGTGGATCTGGCTTCCATGCCTCACTTGTTGATGGCCGGTGCCACGGGACAGGGAAAATCCGTCGGATTAAATGCAATCCTGGTTTCTCTCCTCTACAAGAAACATCCTTCACAACTGAAGTTTGTGTTGATCGATCCAAAGAAGGTAGA
>JBDKIP010000190.1:0-2639 GCA_039797015.1 Bacteroidota bacterium | reverse complement strand
CATTTTTGATAAGCCGAATCATCTCATTTTTGACGTATTCTATACCCGTTTCAATAAATGCTGTTCCTTTTAATTGATTTTTACGCTTCAAATATTTTCTTAGATACTTCTGCAGAAATATTGCCGTTGTTTTGGCAGCATCCATTCCGCCTGGGTTACCACCGATCCCATCACAAACCAGCATCCAAGTAAAATGCTTATTTGTTGACTGACCTAAACAACCAACATCTTCCATTGATTTTTTAGGGCCGATGCCTTTTATCTGCTTTATTTCAAGATTTAAATTCAAACTCGATTCTGTTAATTTCTGTGTTGTTGATAAACTTAAGTCCCGAATCACTCCTTATGCAACGGCAACCCGCCTAGATTATCCGACAAGCCTTTCGGATCAATGATCACGCCTCTGCCCTCTGCCTCGCGCTGTACTTTCGCGGTTTCCTTTTCGATGTCGGCCACCGGAATGTTCTTGGTGCGTTTTTCCATGGGCGGATTCAATTTTTCTGCCCGTTCATACGCCTTCACTTGCTCCAGGATGTCTTCCGGCAGATAATGCTCACAAGCATAGGCCAGCTCGATGGTCTGGGTGGCGAAGAAGTTATCGACCTGAATCCGACGCTTGGCGAGGTGTGCAAAGCGACCGATCACCCGACAAATATTCGCCCGCTGATCCGGCGTCAGCTCCTCGGCAAATTCATACTCCTCGATCTTTTGTAGACTTAACAACACCGGTTCGATGGCATCCGCGGCAATGATGTACACCGTATGATCGGCATGGGGATATACAAACTGCTCCAGGTGCTCGATCGTATTCGAGGGCACCACGAAGAAGACATCTTTCTTTACATTCTCCTGTTTGCTGTACTTGATCGCTTTTTCGGCCTGCCCTTTCAGGTAAACGGGGAAATTAGTGAGGTCGTCGCCGGCGGGACTCTTCGCATCAAACACAATGTACTCGTCACAGATCAGGACGGTGTTGTCGGGGTCGCCCTTGAACGGAACCGTGTCGAGGTATTGGATCGTATGTTTCTGACAGATCGATTTGATGCGTTCGGACGTGGCCGTCTCATGCCGATGCCAAGTTTCGCGCTGGCGTTCGAGATGCGCCAAGGCTTGTGCTTGTTTTTCTTCGCGTTCGCGGCGTCGCTCATCCATCACCTCTTGCTTGAATTCCTGTAATGTTTGCATAGACTGCTGATGCTCCTGATAACGGACCTCTTGTGTCTTTTTCAGTTCGACGATCTCTTTGTCCCGCTCCCGAAGTTTCTCACGAAGTTCATTCATCTGCACATCGATCACCTCTTTGTCGCGCTGCAGATCATTGACGCGACGCTCCGCCGATTGAAACAACATTTGGGTTTGGCTCAACTCGCGCTTGCAGATCTCGAGCTGATGTTGGTGCTGGTCGCGGTTTTCCAGCAACAGCTGCCATTCGGTATGGGCATCTACCAGCAATTGCTTGATCCGACTCCATCCAAGCAGTCTTCCCCAAAACCCAAGAACGCCGATTTCCTGAAAAAATAATTTTACGTGATGCATATAGTTGGATTTAGTGTACAGGTTGTTCGATCGCTTCCTCATCGATCAGGTGGCGCATGGCTTCCAGAAAAAGTTTCATTTCCTGAAGCGTTTTCTGCTCCTTTCGCCATAGGGCAGGAAGCGTAACGAGGCGGTTCACAGCTTCCACCGGATCATCATAAAAATCATCCTGTGGATCATCGAGACTCAGGTCATTCACTACGATGCGTTCGCCATCGAAATCAAAGAGATACCAGGTGTCGTCGGGATACCCCATCGCCGTTTTGAAACGTGCCCCAAAATCACTTGGCAGTTCCGCTGATACTATACGAAATCTTCCGAGCGCCATGCATTGTCCGTTGCGCCGGATCACCACGTCGGTGAGTCCGTGCAACGTGCTGCAATGGAAATACTCAACGGATAATTCCGTACGAATATTTTGTGGAAGAGCGGATAAAAGGCGGTCGAACCGGGACCGCAACTCGAACGTGCTTTGCATATAAAGGGGTATTTGTTACGTTAATTCAATGTGATAAACGCCTGATTCGTTGCGTGTGATGTCGGATACCCGAAATCCGCCGCCGGCATCGGCCACCTCCAGCAGATGAAATCGCTTCCAGTGCCGGGGTATCTGCGGAAACAACAAGGTGAACTGCTTGAGTTGACCGGCCTGCTTGAAATAATGCCTTGCGGGACTGAATGGTACATTGTATGCCTGCACCAGCTTGAGTATATCCTTCGTGTCTGCATTGACCAGGTAGGTGGTCTTGTAGATATTCATCCAGCCACCATTCAAATATTTCTTTTGAGATACATACCGACAGTGGATCAGGGTCTGCGCTTCCGAGGCCTGTGCCTGGAACGCGAGTGCGGTCCACAACATCGCATTCTCCATCGGTTTTTCTTCGGGTTCTCCTAAGGGGCGCCAGTTCATGTGGGTTTTGTTTTGTTGACAGCCCAAACATATTTTGACACTACGCATTTACGTTGCGTAGTTTTTTACTACGTTTGTGTATGCTCAATCGGAACCAGCAGTACCTGCAAACGCAACGCATACGTCAGATCTGCGCATTTTTATCGGCCGGCGGCGGCAGCTTGGAGGAAATGCATGGATTTGTAAATGA
>JBDKIP010000189.1:0-4601 GCA_039797015.1 Bacteroidota bacterium | reverse complement strand
ATACATCATCAGCCCCTTTTGTTCCAGTTCGGTAAAATGTTTCCAGTTTGCCCAGTTGGGAACCAATTGAGAGTTGGAAATGAGTACTCGGGGGGAATCCGGGTGTGTTTTCAGGATCCCGACCGGTTTTCCGGATTGGATCAACAGGGTCTCATCGTTTTCCAAGGTTTTCAAACTGGCGATGATCCGATCGAGCGACTGGATGTTGCGTGCGGCTTTTCCTCTTCCACCGTATACGATCAGATCCTCCGGACGCTCGGCCACGGCCGGATCAAGATTGTTCAAGAGCATGCGCAGCGCTGCTTCTTGTACCCAGCCTTTGCATTGAAGCTGATTGCCCGTGGGCGTTTTGTATTTAGCGAAATCATATGTGATGGTCTGGCTCATGTTGCAAATATACTGTGGGGATTCGCTGGAAATAGATATCTTAACCTCTTGAATTGTTACCAATGAGTATACACATCAGTGCCCTGAAAGGACAGATCGCAGACATTGTGTTGATGCCGGGCGATCCGCTTCGGGCCCGGTTCATGGTCGACAAATACTTGACCGGTGCGGAGCTGGTCAGTCAGACCCGAAACGTGCTCTTTTATACCGGAAAATACAAGGGACGCAGCATCACCATTGGCGCCAGTGGTATGGGCTGTCCTTCCATCGGCATCTACTCTTATGAACTTTTTTCGATGTACGAAGTAGAATCCATCATTCGGATCGGCACCTGCGGTGCATACACGAGCGATCTTTCCGTATACGATATGATCTTGGCCGATTCGGCCTGCAGTGAGTCGTCTTATGCCCGTTTTGCCTGGGGAATGGAAGAAGATGCCATTCCATCACCGGGGGGCACTGCATCCGTCATTGAAAAGACTGCCTTGAAAGCCGGAGCAACCGTTCGCAAGGCAAACATTCATTCCTCCGATGTTTTTTACAGAAAGGATCCGGCCATTCCGGCTGTTGCCACCAAGTACAATTGTTTGGCTGTTGAAATGGAGGCCTTTGCTTTGTTTGCCAATGCGAAAGAGCTAGGCAAGTCGGCTGCCACCTTGCTTACCGTGTCGGATGTGATCCCGACCAAACAAAAAATATCAGCTGATCAACGAGAAACCGCTTTGTTGCCAATGATGGAGCTGGCATTGGAATCTGCCTTGTGTATCTGATCAAAGTTGAAATTCGGGATACTCGTCATTCCCTTTGGCAGAAAACTGTGAGGCCGTAACCTTAACCAATTCGCCTGCGTGTATGTAATTGCGTAAACGCTCCAAGTCAATCGAAAAGATCCTGTCCTCCTTCGCGTACGAAACGATCTCATGAACGGATTCGATCACAGATTCCAGGATTGGAGATGTTTTCAGCGGACGTCGAAACTCAAAACCCTGAACGGCACTCAGCAATTCAACGGCCAATATGTATTCAAGATTATCAAGTACCTGATGAAGCTTCCTTCCACTGATGGAGCCCATGCTCACATGGTCTTCTTGCCCAAGGGAGGTAGGAATGCTGTCGGCGCTGGCCGGAAAACAGAGGGTTTTATTTTCGGTAACCAGCGCGGCTGAGGTGTATTGGGGAATCATCAGTCCGGAGTTCAAACCAATGTTCTCCATCAACAACGTAGGCAATCCGAATTTTCCTTCGATCAACAAATAGGATCGACGATCGCTGATGTTTCCGATCTCCGCGGCCGCCAGACATGCGTAATCCAACGGAAGGGCCAGAGGTTGTCCATGAAAATTCCCCCCGCTGATCGAGTCTTCAGCACTGAATAAAACGGGATTGTCCGTTACCGAATTCAATTCGACCTCTGTAAGCTGTTTGAGGTGTAACCAGGCGCTGCGGGAAGCGCCATGTACTTGAGGCATGCAACGAAGAGAATAAGGATCCTGCACTCTTTCGCAATCCGCATGGCTAACCAAATTTTCTGAGCCGTTCAACAATTCACGCAACCGATGTGCAACATATTTTGACCCCTTGAATGGCCGCAGACGATGCAACCGCTCGTCGAACGGTGCGTTTGTGCCTTGTAGCGCTTCCAGCGAAAGCGCTCCAATTATATCTGCGGAACTAAGCAGTGTTTGAAAACGCGATACACCACTGACTGCATGTGCTAAAATGAATTGTGTTCCATTGATGAGCGCCAGTCCTTCTTTTGGGCCAAGGGACAGGGCAGATAAGCCCGTTTTTTGAAACATGGCTTGCGTGGGCATGCGCTCCCCTTTCCAGATTACTTCACCCATGCCGATCAGCGGCAAGCATAAATGAGAAAGGGGTGCCAAATCACCGGAGGCACCCACACTTCCTTTTTCGGGAACGATCGGCAATACATCCTGTTCCAGGTGCCAAAGCATTCGCTGTATCGTTTGCGTACGAATGCCACTATGTCCGTACGCAAGCGCGTGAATTTTGGTAATGAGCATGAGGCGTACGATCTCCGGTGATACGGGATCACCCACGCCAACGCTGTGGCTTTGCAGGATCTTGTGCTGCAAAATTTCCGCATCCTTCGCATCGATGGCAGTATTGGCCAACACACCGAAGCCGGTATTGATGCCGTAAACAGTACGTTTTTGATCCAGTATATCTTGTACCCACTGCGCAGACTGATCAACCTGATCAAGGGCTGAAGCGGAAAGCTGCGCCTTGGTCTCTCCGTTTGCCATATGCATGGCATCAGAGACAGTCAAACAATCTATACCAAGCTGAAATGATTTCATGACAAAAACAACTTTTCAAACTTTCCAAACTCCTCAAACTTTTCAAACTCATCAAACTTTTCAAACTGGCGGGGCCAAGAATTGGCCCCGCCCTGTGATCCGGATTGGATTCAAACCAATGACCCATAGCTTAGAAGGCTATTGCTCTATTCAACTGAGCTACCGGACCAATAAAACAAAGAACTTATCTGAACGAACAGATTTAGAACGATGCAAATCTAGTTTTTTTTAGCTTGCAGTCCATGTCCATTCAAATTGACCCGAGCTGGAAGGCCATTCTGAATAAAGAGTTCGACGACGACTATTTTCAACAGCTGGCCGTTCACCTGCGCACAGAAAAACAACAAAAAAAAACCATCTATCCACCGGGTCCCCTGATCTTCAATGCCTTTAACACCACTGCATTCGATCAGGTTAAAGTGGTCATCATAGGACAAGACCCTTACCATGGTCCCGGACAAGCGCATGGCCTCAGCTTTTCCGTTCCCTTCGGTGTGCCTCCGCCCCCCTCCCTTCAAAACATTTTCAAGGAATTGGAATCAGACTTGGGACTTCGAAAACCCGTACAGGGCGACCTCACCCATTGGGCGCAACAAGGTGTTTTTTTATTGAATGCATCCTTAACGGTCAGGGCAGGTGAACCCATGAGCCACGCACAGATCGGTTGGGCACGTTTTACCGATGCAACCATTCATGCCTTGGCCGAACGCCGAACACATCTTGTCTTTTTATTGTGGGGGAAATTTGCGCAAGAAAAGGCAAAATTCATCGACCCAACGAAACATCTGATCTTGAAAGCTGCTCACCCCTCTCCTCTTTCCGCACATAGTGGGTTTTTCGGGTGCAAACATTTTTCACAGACGAATGCCTACCTTGTTGCTCACAAAATCGAACCCATAGATTGGTCCATATGAAAAAGTTTCTCCGAGATCTTTTTGCCCGACTCATGGCGCTTTGGGCCCTGCTCACATTTGTTTCCAGTTTTCTGATCGTTTTGTGGCCTTCGTTGCTCTGCGGACTCCTACCCCAACCCACTGGACAAACCTGGTTCATTCGCATTTCAAGAATTTGGATGCGCATTTGGCTTCCGCTTGTTGGATGCCCCCTTCGCGTAAGCGGAAACGAAAATTTTAAACCTGGAACATCATACATCGTCGTTTGCAACCACAACTCTTTGATGGATCCCCCGGTCTCCTCTCCATTCATTCCAGGACCCAACAAGACCATTGCCAAGGCCAGTTTTGCAAAAGTTCCTTTATTCGGTTGGTTCTATCGGATGGGGGGTGTGATGGTAGATCGTAAGAGTGAATCAAGTCGTCGCAGTAGTTACGAAAAAATGAGAACGGTACTTCGTCAGGGCATTCATATGTGTATTTATCCCGAAGGCACGCGAAACCGTACCGATCAGCCACTAAAATCCTTTTATGACGGTGCGTTTAAATTATCCATAGACTCTGGCCATTCGATCATCCCTGCCGTACTGGTGCACACGCGTAATATTTTATCGCCCGTAAAAAGCTTCTATTTCCAACCGCATCCCATTGAGCTGCATTTTTTGGAACCGATCTCACCAGACGGAGAAACCGTACAATCACTGAAAGAGAAAACTTTTCAAATCATGTGGGATGAGTACACCCTCCGCATGGCTAAAAACTCGTAAAGAATCGAGTACGGTTGATGCGCAGGTCCTGAAGCATGGAGGCTTTCGGACTAATCGAAAAGTTAAAGGATCGGAACAAGCCGACCGGTGTTACGTTGATGGACAATTGCCAGCAATGCATTTCCCGGTTGATGCTCATTTGAAAGGTTTGTAGCTTGGATGAGCTTACATCGTAAAAGCCATTGGCGGATACATTCCATTTTTCCGTCAAATTGAAGCTGCCACTGAAATTC
>JBDKIP010000188.1:0-5583 GCA_039797015.1 Bacteroidota bacterium | reverse complement strand
CTTTTCTATTTCATCAGATGGCTGATTAGTTTTTCTCCGCCGGCTTACCCAAGGGGCGTTTTCCGCCGAGGTCAACCAAGATCGGTGCTGCCACAAAAATAGAGGAGTACGTACCGGTGATCACCCCGATCAACATCGCAAAGGCAAAACCTTTGGTTACTTCACCGCCCACCAGGAACAGGATCAGGATGGTCAGGAATACCGTGAGGGAGGTCATGATGGTACGGCTCAGCGTTTCATTGATCGCGCGGTTGATCACTTCGGCACGGGGGGCGGTCGGACTGATCCGGCTGTCTTCCCGGATACGGTCGAATATGATCACCGTATCGTTCATCGAGAAACCGATCACGGTCAGGATCGCCGCGATGAAGTGCTGATCGATCTCCAGAGGGAAGGGAACCACCGAACGGGCGAAGGAGAACACCGCCAAGGTAACCAATACGTCGTGCAAGAGGGCAACGATGGTACCGAAAGAGTAACGCCAGTCGCGGAAACGAATGAAGATGTACAAGAAGATCACGATGATCGCGAAGATGGTCGCTTGCACCGCTCCTTTCTTCAGGTCATCTGAAATGGTTGGAAGTACTTTTTTGGACGCTTGCTTACCGACGTTGCCGGATCCGGATTCGAATTGCTCGAGGGTCATGCCGCCGGGAAGATATTTCTTCAATCCCTCGTATAGTTTTGATTCCACCTTGGCGTCAATGCCCGCACTGTTGTCGCGGATCAGATAGGCGGTGGTGATGTCAAGCGTTGAATTGTCGCCAATGGTTTTGATGATGGGATTCTCGCCATCGAAGGTTTCCTTCAGGTCATTTCGGACAGCTTCCACGTTCACTTTTTGATCGAATTTCACCACGTAGCTGCGTCCGCCGGCGAACTCAACCCCCTGATCAAATCCGTTGAAGTAAGCCGCGATGCCGAGTGCCAATACGATCATCGAGATCACATAGGCAACCTTGCGGTATTCAATGAATTTGTATTTCGCGTGCTTGAATACTTTTTTCGACACGCCAGTGAAATACTCCAGGTGTTTCTTTTTATCTGTGAAGATGTCTGATACCCAACGGCTGACCAGGATACCACAGAACAATGAAAGCAGAATACCAATGATCTGGGTGGTGGCGAAACCTTTCACCGGACCCAATCCAAAGTAAAACAGGATGAATGCGGTCAGTAAGGTCGTTACGTGTGCATCCAATACGGGCGGCAAGGATCGTTTGTATCCTTCCTGGATGGCAGACAGGTAACTTTTTCCTTTAGCCAACTCTTCTTTGATGCGCTCGTAAATGATCACGTTGGTGTCAACCGCCATCCCGATGGTCAGCACCAGACCTGCGATACCGGGAGCGGTCAGTGTTGCGCCAAGTCCCGCAAGAATACCCACAGTGAACAGCAGGTTCAGGATCAGGGCGATGTTGGCGATCCATCCACTGGTGTTGTAATACACCAGCATCAACATAAAGATCACGACAAAAGACACGAGGAAGGCCATGGATCCACTGCGGATCGCCTCGCTTCCGAGGGTAGGACCAACCTGCTGCTCCTGCACGATCTTGGCAGGGGCGGGGAGCTTACCGATCTTCAAGATGTTGGCAAGGTCAGCAGCCTCTTGTTGTGTGTAACTGCCGGTGATCGATGAAATGCCGTTCGGAATGGAACTGATCACATTGGGGGCCGATTGAACAATGTTATCGAGTACGATCGCGATCGGGCGACCAATGTTCTCTTCTGTCATCTTCTTCCACACGGCAGCGCCTTGTGGCTTCATGCGCATTTCGATCTGAACCTTACCGTACTGATCGAAATCCTGACGGGCATCCGACACCGCATCTCCTTCCAATTTGGCGTTGGTGCGGTTGAATGTTCTCAAACCATAGAGAGAAACAAATTCAGAAGGTTTGCCTTTTTGATCTTTTTCCGGTGCGCCGTAAGCAAAGACCACGTCACCGGGGAAATTGCTCTTGAATTCACGCAGATATCCATTAAAGGCCATGGTGTCTTTGATGGGAACTTGTCCGATGGCAGCCGGATAAACGATCTTTCCTTTCTCATCCTGACCCGGTTGCATCAGCATCAGAAATTTGTCGATGGTCATTTTCTGTGCCGGCTCGGTCTTCGCTACCGCGGTAGTGGCTGGAGAATCAGCAGCCAACTTCACGGTTTGGTTGGTGTCGCCACTGGGCGCAGGCGTTGCCGCCACGGCAGTGGTGTCCTTTTTTGTGCTATCTGCGATTCCGCCGTATTTGGCATTGAACGCTGTAATTGTTTTTTGCCAGCCATTCTGATAAGAGACATCTGCGAGTGTGTACACTTCCCAGAATTGCAGGTTGGCCGTGCTCTGCAGGAGTCGACGAACACGCTCTTTGTCCTTGATGCCGGGCAACTCCACGCTGATCAATCCGCGGTTGGGAATGGGATTGATGGAAGGCTGCGCTACCCCGAATTGGTCGATACGGGTACTCAGGCGATCGAAGGTGAGGTTGAACGCTGTGCCGGCTTGCGTACGGATGTATTTAACCACCTCTTCGTCGGTCGATTTGATGTTGATCTCATTTGAACTTCCGGCCGCAAACAATCCAGCCAGGGGACGACCAGGGGCTAATTTTTTATATTCTTCCAGAAACAATCCGATGAAATCCGCGTCGCTGTTCGCTTTGCGTTTGTCGGCATTCACCAGGGCGGTCTGAAAACTTGGATCAGCTGAATTGTTGGCAAGCGACTTGAGGAGTCCGGTCATTTCCACTTCCATGGTCACGTTCATCCCCCCCTGCAAGTCCAGACCCAAATTCAATTCCTCTTCCTTGGCGGTCTTGTAGCTGATGGCACCATTGATGCCGTAGGTGATGGTGGTGTTTTCGGTAGATTTTAAAGCGCTGTCCAAATAGCGGCGATAATTCCGATCCAGCTCGTCCTGATACACTTGCTGTGAATCCTTGTTGCCGGGATACTTTTTATCGGCTGCCGGGAAGTTTTTGCTGAGCCAGGTCTTGGCCTGGGCCTCAATTTTTCCTTCGTGGTTTTGAACCAGCCAGGTAAACGAAAGCTGATAAACAGAGTAGATGATCAGCAGCACGGTAAAAAAACGAACCAATCCTTTCAGTTGCATACGTGTCGGTTTTGGGGCCCGTAGCACTCGCTACAGACCGTCTTTTTTAAGGAGGGCAAATATAGCGGATTCAAGACAATCTCGGGGGGCGAATTCCTACGTTTGTTCTTGATTTCTAAAATCTTAAATCATGCCCATTGCTATCTTTGAACCCTATGATCAGCGCCCCTCCAAACAAACGGACCCTTGTGGTCGTCGGACTCTTTTTCGGGGCCATGACATTGAGCGCACAAGTCGTCAGCGGAGCACATGAAAATGGCGATAAAAATATGAATCAAAAATCATTGATATACAAGATATTAAAAGGTAAATCTCCAATTTTTGATTCGGTTATTTACGGATCCGCCGATCGCCGGGTTCAAGTTCTGTACACCCGCATCGAACGCGACAAAAATGGCCGGCCTCATTTTGAGGAGCATGGGTACCGTTCCAACCCCGACGAGTATTTCTACCCTGCTTCGACTGTCAAATTGCCGGTGGCCATCCTTGCCTTGCAGCGGTTGAATGAGTTGGGGATTGCGGGATTGGACATGAATACGACCATGCTGACCGATTCTGCCTCTCCGGAGCAAACGCCGGTACTGGGCGATCGCTCTGCGGCAGATGGTCGCCCCACCATTGCGCATTACATCAAAAAGATCTTGTTGGTCAGCGACAACGATGCCTACAATCGCCTTTTTGAGTTTCTGGGTCCCGACTACATCAACGAAACGCTTCATCGGCTCGGCTATGCCAACACGGAGCTCGTACACCGGTTGAGTCTGCCGCTTACGATGGCGCAGAACCGCCACACCAATCCGGTTCGGTTTTTGGATGCGCATGGCACACTGCTCTATGAAAAACCGGCAGCGATCAGTCAGCGGCAAATTCCGGAAAGAGAGATCAAACTGGGTACCGGATACCTTTCCGGAGGGAAGTTGGTTCATGCGCCATTTGATTTCTCGTTCAAAAATCGTTTTCCGTTGTCCGACCTGCATCGAGTGGTCCGTTCGGTGCTGTTCCCCGAATCACTTCCCAAGAAACAGCGGTTCAACCTGACGGCGAACGACCTGGCTTTTCTGCGCAAATACATGTCCATGTTGCCGGGTGAGTCCGACGATCCGCAATACAATACGACCGATTATTGGGACACCTACGTGAAATTCCTGTACTATGGTTCCGAAAAGAATACCTACGATCCCAACATCCGTGTGTATAACAAGGTGGGGGATGCATACGGATTTCTCATCGACGGCGCCTATTTTCATGATGTCAAAAACAACATCGAATTTCTTCTGAGTGCGGTGATCTATTGCAACTCAGATGGGATCTTTAACGACGATAAATATGATTACGACGCGGTCGGGTTTCCTTTTATGAAGGAACTGGGCCGGGCCATTTACCAATACCAGCGCAGCAGATCGAAGATGGAGGATTGAGGTTTGCCAACTTCCATCTTCCATCTTCCATCTCTCCTCTAAACCTTCAACCCTCAACCCGCATGCTTCTCTCATCCTTCCTCAACCGCTTCAACGAACCCGAAACGCTCAAGATGGCCAAGTTGGGGCGTGAATTGCGTGCAAAAGGTGTAGACGTGATCGACTTGAGTTTGGGGGAACCTGATTTTGATACCCCCACGCACATCAAAGACGCGGCCATTCAGGCCATAAACGACAACTGGAGTCATTACACGCCCGTTGCCGGATTTCCGGATCTGCGCGCAGCCGTCTGCACCAAATTGAAAAGAGACAATGGGCTCGAATATGCACCAGAGAACATTGTGGTATCCACGGGTGCCAAACAAAGTTTGGCCAATGCGATCTTATCCTTGGTGGATGAGGGAGATGAAGTGATCATACCCACTCCGTTCTGGGTAACCTACAGCGAGCTGGTCAAGATCGCGCGCGGCAAAGTAGTTACCGTACGCACCCCTGCGGATCAGGGATTTAAGATCAGTCCCGACCAACTCGAATCAGCCATCACGCCGCGCACCAAATTATTTATGTTCTCCTCGCCCTGTAATCCCAGCGGCGCTGTTTATTCCGAGGATGAATTGAAAGCGTTGGCAGAAGTTTTTCTACGGCATCCGAACGTATTCATTCTTTCCGATGAGATCTATGAGTACATCAATTTTGTCGGACAACATTTCAGCCTCGCATCGATCCCCGCATTGAAGGATCGCGTGGTGATCGTGAACGGACTCAGCAAAGGCTTTGCGATGACCGGCTGGCGGATCGGCTACATCGCCGCCCCGCAAGAGGTAGCGAAAGCATGTGAAAAAGTACAGGGACAATTCACCAGCGGCACCAACTCCATTGCGCAGAAAGCAGCCGTGGTGGCATTGACCGCGGATCTTCGTCCCACCCTCGACATGGTGCAGGAATTTGCCAATCGTCGAAAACGCGTATTGGAATTGGTGGCGGAGATACCCGGGCTAACTTGTGCCGCACCCGAAGGCGCATTTTATATTTTTCCGGATGTCAGTGCTTATTACG
>JBDKIP010000187.1:0-4623 GCA_039797015.1 Bacteroidota bacterium | reverse complement strand
GTTGTGGATGGAGATCACTTCGCCGGCGGTGGCTTGGTTGATTAGTTCAAAGCTGCGCGGGGAGATGGAATACGGGGCATGGGGGACGATCGACGTGCGGTGTGGGAGCGGGGATGTTTCCAATGCTTTTTTTAATGCATCGGCTACGTCTAAAAAATGTTGAACAGATGCATCGGCTTTGTCGTCGGTGAAGCTGAGAACTTCTGTAAAATTTTGCCAGCGGATTTGGCTATTGCTTTTTACGCGCGCTGTATCGGCGGTGTTGCCGATGTCGCCAACGGCCACGATCCCGTTCACAAACATCTCTTGCTCGGCTGCTTCAATCTTTTGTTGGATGACGTTCGGATCAAATCCTCTTTTGGTAACGACTGAGCAGAGGAATTCGATGAGTCCGGTATGCGGCGGGATGACATCTTTGAGGTGACTCAATTCCAAATGACAGTGGGCGTTGATGAGTCCGGGTACCAACGTCCCCTGCAGTTCCTCCACCTCCGCTCCGGCCTGTTCCGGCGTGGTGAGGTCAAGAATGCGACCCGAATCATCCGTGACCAGCACGGTGTTTTTATGCAGTGTGTGGCCGTCGAACAGCTCGTCGGCTTGGAATTTGCGGATACTCATGGTTATCGGCAAAGGTAATCTTCATAGTTTTGCCCGCCTTTCTATGTTAGACCGATTAGATGCCATACAAGCCCGCTTCGATCAGCTGGGCGTTGCCCTCACGAACCCCGAGATCGTGGGCAACAACCAAAAATTTACAGCAACCAGCAAGGAGTATCGAAGCTTGGAAAAGATCGTGGTGGCCTATCAGGCCTATAAAAAAACCCTGGCCGATGTGGCCCTTTATAAAGAAGCCTTGAGCGGGGATGATGAGGAGTTGCGGGAACTGGCTAAAATGGAACTGCCGGAATTGGAAGCGCAACAAACTACGCAGGAGGCGCAGATCCGTCAATTGTTGATTCCCAAAGATCCGCAGGACGATAAGAACGCCATCCTCGAGATCCGTGCCGGTACGGGTGGCGACGAGGCCAGTTTATTTGCAGGTGATCTGCTTCGGATGTACATGCGGTATTGTGAGTCCCGCGGCTGGAAGACGGCGGTGCTCAGTGAAAACGAAGGAACGGTGGGCGGATACAAGGAAGTACAATTAGAAGTCGTGGGCGATGAAGTATACGGAACCATGAAGTTCGAGAGCGGGGTGCACCGGGTGCAGCGGGTGCCGGCGACGGAAGCGAGCGGACGCGTACATACATCCGCGGCAACCGTAGCCGTGATGCCGGAGGCGGAGGAGGTGGATGTGGAAGTGAATCCCGCCGATGTGAAAATGGAAACGGCGCGAAGCGGTGGGGCCGGGGGACAGAACGTGAACAAGGTAGAGACCAAAGTGATGCTTACTCACATCCCTACCGGGATGGTGGTGATCTGTCAGACCGAACGAACCCAATTGGGCAACCGGGAGAAAGCCATGCAAATGCTTCGCACCAAATTATACGAAGAGCAGGTGCGCAAGCAGGAAGACGAGATCGCTCGTCACCGAAAAAGCTTGGTCAGCTCCGGCGACCGAAGCGCCAAGATCCGCACCTATAATTTTCCGCAAGGCAGGGTCACCGACCACCGCATCGGCATGACCTTATACAACCTGGATGCCGTACTGAATGGAGAGGTACAGGAATTGATCGATGCCCTGCAGTTTGCCGAGAATGCCGAAAAGCTGACCAAGAATGCATAATAACCCTTAGTTGGTCAGTATTTTCCTCTCCTTTAATTTGTTTTTTTACGCTGTGTCGGTGAATTAGAGATTCATTAACACCGAAGGGCAACTTTTCAATGTACATTCACGTTATAAGATTAAAGCAGACAACGATTTTCTCATAAGCAGTTAGTTTTGGTTGCGACCCCTGTTTCTACAGGGGTTCATTTTTTCCCAAAACGCCAAAGAGAAAACCATCCACCCACCAACGCCCCGCCGGCATCCGCCCAGATATCTCCCAGATCAAAAGAGCGGTTAGGGATAAATCCATCCTGAAGATATTCGACACCAATGCCATAGGCCGTGGCCAAGCCGGTAAAAAGGGCAAAAGGAGTGGAGAACGAGCGATTACTTTTTGAGCGACTCCAGAACCCCCAGCAGGCCAACACAACCAGCACACCGAAGAGTCCGACATGCACCCATTTGTCGAAATGGATCTGAAGCAGCCAGTTGTATTTTGGAGAACGTGAGCCGGGCATGCACAATAAAAACGTGCTCAGGATGAACCAGCCGATGGCAGGAGCATAACCCGGACGGTATTTGGTCAGAAAAGCAAACATGCCTTAGGAAACCATCGACGCATAGGTGGCTGCATCCATCAGCCCATCCAATTGACTCAAATCACTCAAACTCATTTTCACCATCCAGCCTTCACCGTACGGATCGGAATTCACCAGCTCCGGCGCACCACTCAGCGCGGGATTCAGTTCCGTGACGGTACCACTTACCGGTAAGAAAAGATCCGAAACTGTTTTTACGGCTTCTACTGTTCCGAACACAGCACCCGATTCCAAGGCCTTTCCGATGGTATCCACTTCCACAAAAACGATGTCACCCAGCTCGCGTTGGGCGTATTCGGTGATGCCGACGGTGGCGGTGTTGCCGTCAATAAGGATCCATTCGTGGTCTTTCGTGTAGCGAAGGTGTTCGGGGAAGTTCATGTGATTGTATTGAGGTACAAAAATAGGGATTGAGGATCAGCGGCGCCGCCGAATCAATTCAGCTTTTAGGATCCGACAATCGGTGAGTGGGCGATCCCGGTCGACACCCTTACTGGTAGTCGTGTTCGCGATGGCATCCAGTACGTCAAAGCCTTTCACCAATTCACCGAAAATCGTGTAGTTCTGGTCGAGGTGAGGAGCACCACCCAGGGTTTTATAAACTTCCCGGTGGGCGAGGGGAATCTTTCTTCCTTCCAAGCGGAAGGTTTCCAGGGAGTCCAATCCTGCATCGGTGAAGGTTTTTCCGTGTACGATGTAGAATTGGCTGCCGCTGCTGGCCTTGGCCGGATTGTTATCACGGGCAGCCGCCAGTACGCCTCGTTTGTGGAAGAGGGTGGGATTGAATTCTGCGGGGATGCGTTCGGTCGGACCTCCGTTTCCAAGAGGTTGTCCGGCTGGCGCTTTCCTCGAATTCGGATCACCCCCCTGGATCATGAAATTTTTGATCACCCGATGAAACAGGGTACTGTCGTAGTAACCGGTTTTGACCAGTTTCAGAAAATTGTCGCGGTGCAGTGGGGTGGAATCCGATAACCGAAGCACCATCACCCCTTGGGTAGTGGTGAATTTCACATCTCTTTTTCGGTCTTTTTTGCGCAGGGATGTATCAGATTGCGCAAATGATCCGACGGATAGGAGCAGAAAAAACGCGAGGATGGGGAGACGGGTAGCAGTTCTCATGACAGGGGTTGTTGTTCAAAATAAAGCAGGACATGGTCCTTGATGAAATTCTCTTGCTCAGCCGGATTCATCGCGGGCATGGCCTTGAGTTGACGAAAATGTGGCCAGCCATCGGCATCCACCCGCTCCATTTCATAATATCCACTGACCGAGAGTAGGCTACATACAGCCACGTGCATTAGGTCTTGTTTCTCTTCTTTGGTGAATTTCTCCCGGATCTGTCCGAATTCCTGTATCCCAATGAGAAACAGGATGGTTTCCAGGTCGGGCTTTTTGCCGAAGCGCTCTACCAGTGAGGCCTCCAGATTCCACCATCGTTGTTGCAGATCATCGTTTATCAGCATGACGCAAAGATAGATGCGTTACCTTTGCGCCAAATCGCATTCGCATGCTGACCATGGCTATGTTGCGGCAAGATCCGGCCGGAGTCAAGAAAAAACTCCACAAAAAGCATTTTGCCCCCGCTGAAATCGTTGACTACATCATCGGCATGGACGATCAGCGCAAGAGACTTCAATCGGAGTGCGACAACCTCCTGGCCCAAATCAATGCTGCGTCCAAGGAGATCGGTCAGCTCATGGCCAAAGGACTAAAAGAAGAAGCGGAAGCCAAAAAGCAGGCAGTTTCCGTTCTGAAAGATCAATTGCAACCGATTCAGAATGATCAGGCACAGGTTGAAAAAGAACTGATGGATGAGCTGGTGAAAGTTCCCAACTTACCGGCCGACATCGTTCCCGAAGGAAAAGCCGCCGCAGACAATGAGGTTGTTAAAGAAGGTGGCCTGAAGCCAAATCTCACCCAAAAGATTCCCCACTGGGATCTCATCAAGCAATACGACCTGATCGATTTTGAGATCGGAGCCAAACTCACCGGAAGCGGATTTCCGCTCTACAAAGGCAAAGGCGCCAAGTTGCAGCGCGCCCTCATCCAGTATTTCCTGGACTACAATACCGAAGCGGGCTATTTGGAATACATCCCGCCTTATATGGTGAATCAGGCTTCTGCTTATGCTACGGGTCAGCTGCCCGACAAAGAGGGACAGATGTATCACATGACCGTTGATAATTTCTATTTGATTCCCACGGCGGAAGTCCCGGTCACCAACATTTACCGCGATACCATTCTCAAGCAATCCGACCTGCCGGTGAAGATGACTGCTTACACTCCCTGTTTTCGTAGAGAAGCTGGCAGTTT
>JBDKIP010000186.1:0-4317 GCA_039797015.1 Bacteroidota bacterium | reverse complement strand
ACACGGATTGTGTTTGCAGGATCTGCTCCTTGGTGTTTTCCTGATGCTTTTGCAGTTGCTCCAGATCCACTTTCTTGATCGACAGATCTTTTTCAGCTTGTTGGTGCTGCTGCGACAATTGCTGCTCGTCCTGCTGACGCTGCGTGCGCTCCGTTTCAATTTGATGGATCGCTCGTTGTACGTTCTGGATGGAAGTATCGGCTACTGCCACCTGCTTCTCGGCTTCAAATTGCTTGCGTTGCAACTCCTGATGAGCCGTGCGCGTCGCCTCCCAAGCCGTGCGCTTATCGGAGAGTGACTGCCGCAGCGATTCTACCCCCTCGGTTCTTGTCTGCAATTGCTGCTCCAGTTCAGCCAATGACTTTTCCTCCTCCGCAATCTGTTGTTGCGAAAAGGCGATGCTTTCCTGGAGTCCCGTCAGTTGTCCGGATGCTTTTTGAAGGAAATCATTCAAACTTCCTTGTTTTTCCAGCAAATGTTCCAAACGCTGCTGTGCCAAACTCTTCTCGGATTCGAGCGTACGTAAATGCTGGATCTTTTCGTTGTACGCCTGCTGGAGCTGTTGCAAGGCTCTTTCTTCTTCGATCAATCCCAGCTTCTCTTTCTCCAACTCCGCCTCTTTGGTGCCGATGGCTGCTTCGATGGCGTGTTTCCGGTCGGTTTCCACCTGCTGCTGTTCGTTCAACTCCTGAAAGGAAAGATTGTACCCTTCGAGCGAAGCCTTTGCCAGCTCGATGCTGGTTTCCCGGTATTCTTTTTTGATCTCGTGATACTTCTCCGCTTTTTTGGCCTGGTTTTCCAATGCCTTGAGCTGGTTATTGATCTCAAAGATCAGATCCTCGATGCGGGCGAGGTCCTGCTCGGTGGCCTCGAGTTTGTTGCGTGCTTCTTTTTTTCTCGTCTTGTAAATGGATATGCCCGCTGCTTGTTCGAGCATTTTACGACGGCTGTTCTCTTTGTCCTTGATCAGGTCATCGACCATGTCGAGCGCAATGATCGCATAGCTGTCGGTGCTGATGCCCGTATCCATGAACAGGTTCTGAATGTCTTTCAACCGACACTGCACATCGTTGAGGCGGTATTCACTCTCTCCGCTTTTGTAAAAACGTCTGGTGATGGTAACGGTACTGAATTCCGTGGGCAACAGATTGCGGGTATTTTCAAATGTCAGACTCACTTCCGCCAAGCCACTGGAACTGCGGGTCTTGGATCCGTTGAACACCAAACTCTCCAGGTTCTCGGAACGCAAATGGCTGATCTTTTGCTCACCGATCACCCAGCGAATGCTGTCGACGATGTTGGATTTGCCACAGCCATTCGGCCCTACGATACCGGTCACATTTTCGTCAAAATTGACAATGGTTTTATCCGGGAAGCTCTTGAAGCCCTTGATCTCTAAAGTCTTTAAACGCACGGGATGATTTTTAACGTCAGGTCAGGCGGCGAATATACTGCGCGAAGCGACACAAACTATGGGCTGGGTTTCAATGATTTGTTCACAATCGTGGGGATAAAATTGGAAGGCTCCCAGGGGGTACGGCGGACACCCCGCCCGGCATCGAAAATTACCCCAATGGGTCGACCAAAAAACCACTAACAGTCGTTTGAAAAACCTGAAATCCGTACTTTTAGGGGGTATGCGAAACATCAAGTTGATTGAAGTACCCTCCGAGATCGGTGCGGGTACCCGTGGCGCCAGTTTGGGCATCGAGGCCATTCGGATTGCGGCCTTGGATTTCATGAGTAATTTTTTCGTTCATTTCCCCTCCGAGCGAGTCGAAACCGAGAACCGGCTGCTCTATGAACCGATCGACTCCCCGTATGCCAAGCGCATCAAAGGGCTGAATACCCTCTACGAGCGTGTCTCCAAAACGGTGGCAGATACCGTAAAGAATCAGTTCTTTCCGGTGGTGTTGAGCGGCGACCACAGCACCGCCGGGGCCACCATTGCCGGTTTGAAGATCGCCAAGCCCAAAAGCAAACTGGGGGTGATCTGGATCGACGCACACGCTGACCTGCACACCCCTTACACCACCCCTTCCGGGAACCTGCATGGCATGCCCATGGCCATCTCGTTGGGAGAGGACAACCTGGACGCGGCCAGTCATGAACCCGATCCGCAAACCGTGAAGCAATGGGACAACCTGAAACGCATCGGAAAGATCTATCCCAAAGTAAAAGCCGAGGATGTGATCTACATTGCACTGCGCGATTACGAGAAAGAAGAACGCCAACTGATCGACAAGCTCGGCATCAAAGTGATCACCATCAAAGAGATCCGCAGCAAAGGCGTCGAAAACATCGTCCGCTCCGCACTGCGTTACCTTTCCGATTGCAGCGACATCTATGTCTCCTTTGATGTAGACAGCTTGGATGCATCCATCTCCCGCGGAACGGGCACACCGGTTACACACGGCCTCAAAGAGCGCGAAGCGGAAGACCTCATCAGCAAATTCATGATGAACCACAAGATCTGCTGCCTGGAAATCACTGAGGTGAACCCCACGCTGGACAAAGAAAACCTTATGGCAGAGATCGCCTTCAACATCCTGCAACGTTCCGTGAACATCCTGATGATGAATTGACCCTTATCAAAAAGTACGAACAAGTGTGTGTGTCATACACAAAGTCGATTCAGTACTTTTGCCGGGATTCAATATCATGGAAAAGAAAATCAAACGGATCGGGGTGATGACCAGCGGCGGAGATGCACCGGGCATGAATGCCGCCATTCGGGCCGTTGTTCGAACTGCCCTTTATCACGACATCGAAGTATTTGGCATCATGCGCGGCTACCAGGGCATGATCGACAACGACATCTTCCAAATGAACAGTCGCTCCGTGGCCAACATCATTCAACGCGGCGGTACGATTTTGAAAAGTGCCCGTTGCAAGGAATTTCATGAACCATCGGGCAGAAAGAAAGCGTACGACAATTTGCAAAAACATGGGATCGAGGGATTGGTGATCATTGGTGGCGACGGATCTTTCCGTGGTGCCTGTGCCTTCAGTTCTGAATTTGATATCCCCTGCATCGGTTTGGCCGGCACCATCGACAAGGACATTTCCGGAACGGATTTCACCATCGGATTTGACACCGCCGTCAATACAGCCGTCGAAGCGATCGATAAGATCCGCGACACCATGGATGCGCACGACCGGGTTTTCATCATCGAAGTGATGGGAAGGGATGCGGGCTACATTGCCTTGCACAGCGGCATTGCCACCGGGGCGGAAAACATCCTGATCCCCGAACGCAAAACAGACATCAACAACATCATCCAATCGCTGCAGGAAAAAGAGCGACGCAAGAAAATGGTGAACCTGATCGTGGTGGCAGAGGGCGATGATTTCGGCGGGGCCAACGAAGTACAAAAAATTCTGGAGCAGAATCTTCCCAAATCAGAGATCCGGGTTTGTATCCTCGGGCACATCCAACGCGGAGGAGCGCCCAGTTGCATGGACCGTGTCCTGGCCAGCCGCATGGGCTACCATGCCGTTGAATGCCTGATCGAAGGCCGACACAACGTATTCGTGGGCATCCAAAACAACAAGATGAATTACATCCCGCTGGAAACAGCGGTCAAAAACAAGGGCAAGATCGGTGAGGAATGGATGAAGATCGTCAAGATCCTGGCCAGCTAAATAAACACCATGAGTAAAATCGAAAAATACCTGCACAACGAATACGACAACGAAGCAGGCAAAAGACATGCATCCAAGCGGACCAAAATCGTTGCCACGGTAGGCCCCGCCTGTGACTCTTACGAGCAATTACTGGAACTGGTCAAAGCCGGCGTCAATGTATTCCGACTCAATTTTTCACATGGGGAACACGCCGACAAAGCCCGGATCATTCAATACATCCAGGAGATCAACAAAACCGAACCCTATAACATCGCGATCTTGGCGGATCTGCAGGGACCAAAACTGCGCGTCGGAGACCTGAAAGATGGAAAACTTGATCTGACGGAAGGTGATGTGCTCACGTTTACGAATGAGAAAGTGATCGGGGACTTTGAAAAGATCTACGTCTCCTACCCCAACCTCTCCGCAGATGTGAAAGTGGGCGAAAAAATTCTGATCGACGACGGCAAACTGGAAGTGGTCGTACAAGAGATCACCCCCAACAAAGAGGTCAAGGTTCGCGTTACACTCCCCGGCACCCTTTATCCCAAAAAAGGTGTAAACCTTCCTGATACCGACATCTCCTTGCCTTCTTTGACGGAGAAAGATCTGACAGACCTGGCATTCATCTTAACGCATCCGATCGAATGGGTTGCACTCTCCTTTGTGCGCAATCCGGCCGACATCACC
>JBDKIP010000185.1:0-3259 GCA_039797015.1 Bacteroidota bacterium | reverse complement strand
AAACCCTGATCAAGATCTGCGGCCACACCGCTGAACAGGCGGAACAATGTGCCTACCTCATCCATTTCGGCGGCAAACATGCTGTCAAAAAAGGCTCCTACGACGACCTGAAACCTGCCTGTGAAGCCATCCTCGACCGTGGTATACAAGCCACCATCGAGGTCATGCCTGAGTAATCCCAATCAAAAACGGGTAGACAAATACTGCGGCAGCATGTTTCTCCAGGTATTCCAATCATGAGGCCATTCAGCCCCCCAAAGATCCAATTCATACCGAATTCCCTTGTCGTATAACAGCCGGGCAAATCGTCCGGATGCACCCGGATCTTCATACGCCCCCCTCCCACTCAAAATGTGGATATGCCGGCTCTCCCGGATCTTTTCTAGAATAGAATGATCGGTTAGGTTGGCCATATAGTGCAACGGACTATTGAAATATACATCGTCATCAAAATATCCCTTGGTGTATTCGGTCAAATCGTACACCCCGCTCATGGCGATGACCCCCTGGATCAGATCGGGTCGTTTCAAAAACAAATTCATGCTATGGAGTGCCCCAAACGATGCGCCGCAAACAACGATCGGCGTTTCTACACTGGTGTGTGTTCGAATAAACGGTACTACCTCGTGAAAAACATAATCATTCCAAAGCTGATGACGAATGGACTTGTGTCGGGGATCCATGTGCTGGTTCATCCAACTCTCCCTGTTGATGCTGTCGATCGAAAAGACCTTGACCTGCCCCCCTTCAATATGCGGTCGAAGCGAATCGATCAACTGAAAACGTTCATATTCCAAAAAATCGGCAGCTGCCGTAGGCACCAGCAACAAGGCAAATCCATAGTGCCCATACATGGCAATGGGCATTTCTTTTTGCAAGGATGGGCTGAACCAACTGCTTAGCGTTCTTTCCATGAAGCCGTTTGAACGAAAATAAGGTAAATTTGCCCCCTTATGGAGCCCGGCAAACACTTCGACCACCTCGCTGCTGAATCCCACTGGTACCCCCACTGGCTGGAACGCAAATACTTTGAAAGTACCCCCGATGAGCGGGAACCCTATACCATCGTCATCCCACCGCCCAATGTGACCGGCGTGTTGCACATGGGACACTGCCTGAACAATACCATTCAGGACGTGCTGATCCGGCGCGCACGCTTGCAAGGGTACAATGCCTGCTGGGTGCCGGGCACCGACCATGCCTCCATCGCCACCGAAGCAAAAGTGGTTCAAATGCTCCGTGAACGAGGCATTCAAAAATCATCCCTCTCAAGAACCGAATTCCTCCAATACGCCTGGGAATGGAAGGAGAAATACGGCGGCATCATCTTACAGCAACTGAAGAAGCTGGGCTGCAGCCTCGATTGGTCGAGGACTCATTTCACCATGGATCCGGATTATTATCAATCCGTCATTGGCGTATTCAATGACCTATACGAGAAAGGCTGCATCTATCGGGGCAAAAGAATGATCCACTGGGATCCCAAAGCAAAAACCGCCCTGAGTGATGAAGAAGTGATCCGAAAGCAAACCAATCAGAAGCTTTATCACATTCGCTATAAACTGGATCTGCCCGTAGCAGAATACATTACCATCGCTACGGTTCGTCCAGAGACCATCATGGGCGATACCGCGATCTGCGTAAACCCGAACGACGACCGATACAAACACCTGCAAGGAAAACATGCCTTCGTGCCACTGATCGGCAGACGCATCCCCATCATCGCAGATGAATATGTGGAAATGGAGTTCGGCACCGGTTGCTTGAAGGTGACCCCGGCTCATGATCCAAACGATTACCAACTTGGACAAAAACATGCACTCGAAATCGTGGATGTTTTCAATGACGATGGAACCTTGAGCTCCGAAGCACAGATCTACGTCGGAATGGATCGTTTCGATGCCCGAAAGAAGATCGCAGCCGAACTGGAAGAGAAGGGCTTCCTCGTGAAGACAGAAGAATATACCAGTGAAGTTGGCTACAGTGAGCGAACCGATGCGGTGGTTGAACCACGTCTCTCTTTGCAATGGTGGGTTGACATGAAAAAGATCACCGGTCCCGCCCTTCAATCCGTCATGGAAGAAGAGATCCAATTCTATCCCGGTAAATTCAAAAACCTGTACCGTCATTGGATGGAAAACATCAAGGACTGGTGCATCTCGCGACAGCTCTGGTGGGGTCATCAAATCCCAGCCTGGTATGATGCCGACGGAAATTTCATCGTAGCCCGCGACGAACAGGAAGCCATTCGTAAGTACGAAACGCAATATGGAAAAACTGCTGTACTCAAGCAGGACGAAGACTGCCTGGATACCTGGTTCTCCAGCTGGCTCTGGCCCATAGAAGTATTCAAAGGTTATAGTAACCCCGATAATGCCGAGATCAAGTACTACTACCCTACCCAAACCCTGGTCACCGCCCCGGAAATCATTTTCTTCTGGGTGGCCCGGATGATCATGGCGGGTTTTGAATACCAAAAAGTAAAACCATTTCAGCAGGTTTATTTTACCGGCATCGTGCGCGACAAACAAGGCCGCAAAATGAGCAAGAGCCTGGGCAACTCCCCCGACCTCTTGGCGCTGATCGACAAATACGGAGCCGATGCCGTTCGGTTTGGCATCCTGATCGCCTCCCCTGCCGGAAACGATTTGCTTTGGGACGAATCCACCAACGAACAAGGAGCGCATTTCAACAACAAGCTGTGGAATGCCATGCGTCTGATAAAAATGTGGGAGCCTCGCGTCAAAGACAACGAAGGAGAAACAGCCACATTTGCCCGAAATTGGTTCCGCAACCGCTTGCTGGAAGCAAGAACAGAACTCGATGTGCAATTCAAGGAGTTCCGTCTGAGCGAAGCACTCAAAACGATCTATTCATTGATTTGGGATGATTTCTGTAGTTGGTACTTGGAGTGGGTCAAGCCCGGATTCGAACAGCCCATGCACAAAGAGGTTTATGAAGAAACGATTTCCTTCTTTGATCAGCTGCTGCAACTGTTGCATCCATTCATGCCATTCATCACCGAGGAGATCTATCACCAACTTCAGCCGCGCACAAACGACCTGACCAACAGCCAATTCCCCCGCCAACAAGCACCTGAAAACAAACTCTTGCAGGCCGGAACCCGGTTGAAAGCAGCCATCACCGCCATCCGCGATGCACGCACCCGCAATCAGCTCAAACCAAAAGACCCGATCCAGCTACGCATTCAAACCGCTACACCGGAAGATTATCTTGCAGCCCTTTCCTTACTCCAAAA
>JBDKIP010000184.1:0-4325 GCA_039797015.1 Bacteroidota bacterium | reverse complement strand
CACACCATACAATTTCAGACATTGCCTTAGTGGGCGGGGGAAGTCAACCTCAACCGGGAGAGATCTCCCTCGCCCATCACGGCGTATTGTTCTTGGATGAATTGCCTGAGTTCAAGCGAACGGTATTGGATGTGATGCGCCAACCGATGGAGGAACGAAAGGTCAGTATATCCAGAGCGCGGATCGCTGTTGATTTTCCAGCCTCCTTTATGTTGGTGGCCTCTATGAATCCCTGTCCCTGCGGATATTACAACCATCCGGAAAGAAGTTGTCACTGTGCGCCCGGGCAGGTACAGCGATATTTGAATAGAGTATCAGGCCCCCTACTAGACCGGATCGACCTCCATGTGGAGGTTACCCCCGTCACCTATACCGACCTTACTTCCATTCAAATGGGCGAATCTTCCCAGACCATTCGCCAACGCGTGATCCGGGCGCGTGCCGTGCAACATCAGCGATTCAAAGAGACTATCCAGAAACATGCAAATGCAATGATGCAAAGCAAGTCCATTCAAGTTTTTTGCCGACTGAATGAGGACAGCACGCGGTTGCTGAAACTGGCAATGGAGCGCTTGAATTTGTCGGCCCGGGCCTATGACCGCATCCGAAAAGTGGCCCGCACCATTGCCGATCTGGAAGGGGAAGAACACATACGTACGGAACACGTGGCCGAGGCGATCCAATACAGAAGCCTGGACCGCGAGAACTGGAGTCGATAGCCAGTATATTTGTCGCATGCCCCACCCCACTTCTTTTGTAACGCTGAACCAATACTACGACCACATCTATGTGCTCAGCGTAGAGGCGGCGGTTGAGCGAAGAAAACGATTCGACGAGCGGTTTAAGGGATTGAACTATGAATATTTCTATGGGGCCGATAAGAACCGATTCACAATTGAGGAATTGCAATCAAACGGAACGTTCAATGAAGAGCTGGCGAGAAAACACCATCGGTTTGGTAAAACATTGAGAGCCGGCGAGATCGCTTGCTCCTGGAGCCATCGAATGATCTATGAACACATGCTCCGCAACAATTACAACCGTGTATTGATTTTGGAGGATGATGCTGTACCGGACCCTGAGGCAATGAAACATTTATCCGAAACGTTTCTTGAATTACCCAAGGAGGCTGAATTGGTCTTCTGGGGATGGGGGAAAAATGGAGAAAGAAATTGGAGCGGCTGGTGGAAACAGCGCGCATATCACATTCAACATGCGCTGGGTTTACTGAAATGGAACCACCGGATCATCCGCAATTTGTATGCAAGACCCTATGGCCAACACCTGAAAAAGGCAGGCTTTCATGATTTTACGTACGCCTACGCGATCACGGCCCCAGGGGCTGAAAAATTGATCCGGATGCAAACCCCGATCCAGTACATCGCAGACAATTTACTGGCCCATGCTGCCACCGAAGAGCGGGTACTTGCGTTTACTGTCTGGCCAAAGTGCTTTCAGCACGATGAAGGGCCGGCCGGAGAGTCAAACCCTTCGTATATTCGCTGATTGATTTCCCCCCTTCCATGAAAATACTGTTTCACTATTTACGTCCGTACCGGGGCATGGTCGCCTTGTTGCTTCTTCTCTCCGGCATCAACATTGGCTTCTCCTTGATCGATCCGATCCTGCTGGGGAAATTGGTCAATTTGGCGAATGACTACGCGGCGAACGCGGAGGACTACGATTTTAACCGATTCTTCCTGTCATTCGAAGAAAATCCTCATTACGGTGTCGCTGCCTTGTTGCTCACCTCCATCGGCGTGGCGATGATCAGTCGAATCGCCAAGGCATTTCAGGATTACTTACTGACGAGGATCACCCAACAGTTTGGGGCCACCGTCTTCACCGAGGGATTGCAACATGCCATGCGACTACCCTACCAGGAATTTGAGGATGCCCGTAGCGGAGAAACGCTGAGTGTATTGCAAAAGGTTCGCACCGACACGGAAAAATTCGTTGCGTCTTTCATCAACATTCTTTTCCCGGTGATCGTAGGCATTCTGTTCGTAGCCATTTATGCAGCTGCCATTCACTGGAGCTTGCCCCTGATCTATTTTGGCGGGATCTTTTTTCTGACACTGATCTCAAACTTATTGAGCAAGAAAGTAAAGAGCATTCAAAAAAAGATTGTCGGAGAAACCACGGCACTGGCCGGAGCTACGACCGAATCACTCCGAAACATTGAATTGGTGAAAAGCCTGGGATTGACCACGCAGGAAGTCAACCGCCTCAATCAGAACACATTCAAAATTCTTGGACTTGAACTCACAAAAGTAAAGCGGGTACGCAGCATCAGCTTTGTACAGGGAACTTTTGTGAATACCCTGCGGCAGGTAATTCTATTTATGCTCATGTGGCTGATCTTCCGTGAAAAGATGAATGCCGGTCAGCTGGTGACCATGCAGATCTTTTCCTTCTTTGTATTCGGACCGCTGCAAGAGATCGGCAACATCATTCTTACCTACCGGGAAGCGCAGGCTTCTCTGGAGAATTTTGGCCAACTCATGGAAAAGAAACCGGAGCCGGAACCTGCATCTCCTACCCCACTCGGCGCCATCCATCAATTGGCATTTGACAACGTTCTGTTTCGCAATCGGGAGGGTGGACAACCCGCCGTCAACGGAATCAGTTTTGACGCCCGTCGGGGCGAAACCATCGCCTTTGTAGGACCCTCCGGTTCAGGGAAAACGACCCTCATGAAATTATTGGTTGGACTATACCGTCCACAGGAAGGCACAATTTATTTCAACAATACGCCGGAATCGTCCATCCAATTCCAGGAAGTACGTGACCAGATCGGATTCGTTACGCAGGATACGCAACTCTTCTCCGGAACGATCCGAGAAAATCTGCTATTCGTCCGCCCCAATGCCACGGAGCAAGAGCTGATGGAGGTAATCAACCAGGCTGCTTGTCAAAACCTGATTCACCGATCGGCTGAGGGACTCGATGCCCGAATTGGGGAAGGTGGACTCAAACTATCGGGCGGGGAGAAACAGCGGCTTTCCATCGCCAGGGCCTTGCTGCGCAACCCGCGGCTTCTGCTGTTCGATGAAGCGACCTCTGCACTGGACTCCATGACCGAAGAGGAGATCAACAACACGATCCGACATGTATCGCAACGAGGTGAACAGATCACCATACTGATCGCTCATCGCTTATCAACCATCCTGCATGCCGACCGCATCTACGTCTTGGAAAAAGGCGACATTGTTGAGACCGGTACCCACCAGCAACTACTGGAAGAAAAAGGATTGTATTTTGCGATGTGGCGTCAGCAGATCGGCGAACGAAAAAACAATCAAACGAGTTGATCATGGGAATCTTATCCTGGTTGGGGTTTGGCTCCAATAAACTGAAACAAGCCATTGAATCTGGTGCTGTCATCATTGACGTACGCACCCCACAGGAATTCGATGGGGGCAAAATACCGGGCTCGATCAACATCCCTGTGGATCGGTTGGCGGCACAAACAGATCGCATTCAAAAAATGAACAAGCCTGTCATTGTATGCTGCGCCTCGGGCATGCGGGCCGGTATGGCCAAATCAACGCTAAAACGTGCCGGCATCAAGGATGTATACAATGGAGGTGGCTGGCAATCCTTGTTGCGTAAACTATAAGTTCAGTCTTTTTTCTCCGACCGATCGGTAACCATATCATAAAAGATATTGGAACGCTCCAGTTCCTCAATGTCGCTCAATTCCAATTCGATGGCCTTGGTACTCTGTGTGATTTCTACCAACGATAAGATCAGCGAAGCGATCAGTGACAACAAGCTAACGGCAAAGATCCATTCTGCCAGGTTCAACGCTTCCCGATAAAGTGCATACATACAAGCCACACAACCCAGGAAGCTGAGAATGCCTAAGGCTTGCATGTATCGAATCAGATTGATTCGGCGACGCAAACTGGCGATCTGGGGGAGCAAGGTTGGATGCGTTTTGCCTTTCTTATATTCCTCATGCAACCGGCGAACCAAATTGGCGAGTGCCAGAAAGCGATTCGTATACGCGAGCATGAGCAAGGTTATGCCCGGAAACAAGAGCGCGGGGGTGTTGAGGTTGATGTCCATACAACAAATTAAAACAAAATCCCCCAGCAAAGCCGGGGGATAAATTCATAGCAAGCGGGAATCCGCTGATCGTAAAACTATTTTTTCGACTTCTTAGGGAAAAAATAGCCCACGTTTAGACCTATCGCATTGTTGTTCCAACGGAACCCATCCACGTTCTGAAGATTGGTCAGACCGAACAGCTTGTTTACACTCAAAACCAAACCGTTTTTCAGCTCCAAACCAGTACGAAAATTCAGCCCCATGTCAAA
>JBDKIP010000183.1:0-2686 GCA_039797015.1 Bacteroidota bacterium | reverse complement strand
GCCAGGTTTGCAGTGTCGATGAAAAATTTCATATATGAGGATTAAAGTTTAGAAATAAAAAATGGCAGGCTTATTACATCGCACCGCTCAACCACTTACTCTTGCTGCCTTCCGGCCCTGGGAGGGTTCAGCAGGAGCTGGTCGTGTAAGACCTGCCGCTGCAAAGATATAGCATCAATGTCATCGCATGAAATTGGATCTCAATTCTGTCGCACCGATCAGCTCATCCGCACGGGCGCCGAAGGGGCGGAAATACAACAGCAGAAAGTATTGATTTTCGGTACCCCAAAAATCGCCCTCGATCGCTGACGCATCGGGTGTCAAGCGCGAACGATTGGGTTCCGGTACAGAAACATATCGATAATTGTAGAACCCCTGCTTCAGATACAGCTTTCCTTGATAAACCCCCAGGGAATCGATGAATTTCATCTCATTGCTTGCGGCGGCTCCATACCCACAGAGCTCCCCTTGAAGGTAGACACGTTGTCCAACCAGCGGACGCCGGCCGGGAGGTACATAGGTAAAATGCACCCAGGCATATTCACTTTGCCACCAGGGATTGGGATTGTCCCGGTTTTCGGTTGTGAACAGACCGTTTAGATCCCGATAGTACAAATACACTTGTCGTTGCCGATCCTCATCCGGGGTCACGTACACATCGATCCGCCGGCTGGTGTCGCTATCTATGATCTTGCTCACGCGTTCGCTTCTCAACCGAAAGCTTCTCAAATCTACCCATCGCCACTCCTTGCCGGCCGGGAATCGGGTGGTCTCCTCCTCGGCATATTCGTAATAATTGGAGCGGAAGATGGTTGGACGGTCGAGGGTTCTGGCCTGATCCCAATTGTAATTCTGGAGGATGGTGAGTTTCAAATCCTGCGGAGAAAAGGTCTGCATGTTGGCACCTTGGGTATTGACGGTGGCCAGGATGCGTTGATGTGTCTGAAAATATTCTCCTCTGAACGCCTGCAATACGGATCCTCCTACCGAAACCTTTTTATTGACCACCAGAATCCGCCGGGTAAACACCACACGGTTGGTGTCGTCGTTCAAATAAACCCGGAGCAGGTAATTTCCGCCGCGGGTGGGACCTGCATTGCGCTCCGGAAAAACCGCCTGATAATGCGTGTAACGCGTCTGAACCAAATTGGAAATACGATAATTGCCGATCCGGTTGGAAAGAAAGCCGCGCCAATAATCAAATGGTTGCAGATTCGCAGGACGCCAGTCGGCATTGCACAATTGCAACGAGTAGTAATAAAACTTCACATCCCCATCCAAGTCATCAAAATGCAACTCCAGTTGCTCGTTGGCATTCAAGTAAAGAATGGGATAAGAAACCGGGTCTCCCACCCGATACACCTTGATGGATCGGATCTTATCAGAATAGACCGCATCGGGCTGTTGAGCATAGATCCCTGTCTGCCCGGCCCACAGAAAAAAAAGGATGATCGAAATCAAAACCCGCATGACGGGACAATATTAACCAATAAATATGCCCCACTCGATTAATTTTGAACAAACCCGCTACTTGGCGCGCACCTTCAAACTGATCCCGTTCATGGCCCGGCGCATCGCTTGGAATCAGCAAAAAAGTTTTGCTCGATTCATCATGCGACTATCGATCGGTGCCACGGCCATCAGCGTGGCGGTCATGATCATTTCCGTTTCGTTGGTAAACGGTTTTCAGGATGCCATCCGCGAAAAAGTATTTGGATTCTGGGGGCACATTCGGATACAGGAAAGACAGTCGTCCGGCCCCCTCCTTTCAGAAGAGATCCCCCTCCTGCACAACCAGCTACTGATCGACTCCATTCGCGAAAACAAGCGGGTGCAATCGGTGCATGCGTTTGCCACCCGGTATGGAGTGCTTAAAACGGAAGGAGACATGGAAGGCCTACTGATCAAAGGAGTTGACCGTTCTTTTCTCCAAAACCGACTGCCTGCATTTTTGAAAGAAGGAAAGACGCCCGAATGGCCCGACAGTGGTTTCAGTCGAGGCATCCTGATCTCTGCACATACCGCCAATCGGTTGGGGAAAAAGGTGACCGACAGCCTGCTGTTGTATTTTCTTCAGGCAGATCAAACGCCTCGTCCCCGTAAAGTTCAGATCGCGGGCATCTTCAAGACCGGCATCGAACAATATGATCGACTATATGCCATTGCCGACATCCGACTGATCCAACAATTGAATGGATGGCCTTCCGACAAAATCGGTGGCTATGAATTGTGGGTGAACGACCCCGCGCAAATGGAAAAAACGGCAAATGAGATCTATGCATTGGAACAATTTCCGCAAACCTGGGACCCTTCTCCCATCACTCAATTGATCCCCAATATTTTTGATTGGCTTTCGTTGATGGACAACACACGGATCCTGCTGATCTCGCTCATGATCGCAGTGGCCATCATCAACCTGATCACCTGCTTGCTTATTTTGGTACTGGAACGCGTGCGAATGATCGGCACGCTCAAAGCCTTGGGCGCCCCCGACATGCGCATTCAACAACTTTTTTTGCAGCAGATTGGATGGATCCTGGCCATTGGGATTTCGCTGGGAACCATCCTGGGACTTGGGTTACTTTACTTACAGATCGGTACCGGATTCATAAAACTACCGGAGGAGGCATACTACATCGACAAGGCGGCCGTCAAGATCGTGTGGGGAGAAATCTTCGCGATCCTC
>JBDKIP010000182.1:0-7289 GCA_039797015.1 Bacteroidota bacterium | reverse complement strand
TATGGTGTGGCGCCCGAAAAGGTCTCTCCCGAATCAAGTGATTGTTGCGCGATAGTTTTCCGCATACTGAATGGATCTTGGTCGTTTCCAATGCTTCTTCCATGGTAAGTGGAGGCAGGATGCCGGCCAATCGTTTGGCGAGCATGGTTTTTCCCGAGCCGGGCGGACCGATCAGAATGGCATTGTGTCCACCCGCCGCCGCAATCTCCAACGCGCGTTTTACTTGTTCCTGTCCCCGCACATCCGAAAAATCAATTGAATCGCCAGTTGACTCCCATTTTCCCTGTATCGGTGGCTCAGCCGTTGCACGCGCAAGCGTGATTTCCGCTTGGGTAAAAAATCCGATCACATCAGAAAGGGATTGAACACCAAATACCTCCAGATCGGATACCAAGGCTGCTTCCATTGCATTTTCTTTGGGAATCAACAAGCCCCGGAAGTGATCCTCTTTTGCTTGCCAGGCAATGGGGAGGGCTCCTTTGATCGGTCGAATGACTCCATCCAATGCCAGTTCACCCATCACTACAAACTCCTGCATGCGCTCCGTGTATGCGATCTGCTCAGATGCGGCCAGTATGCCCAGCGCAATGGGCAGGTCGAATGCGGTACCGCTTTTGCGGATGTCCGCTGGCGCCAAATTCACCACCACTTTGGTGCGGGGCATGTCATAGCCATTTGTTTTCAGGGCACTTTCGATGCGCTGCATGCTTTCCCGGATCGCGTGGTCGGGCAGGCCTACGATCAACGGATCTTTGGTGCTGCTCATCCCATTTACTTCGAGTGTGATGGTGATGGCATCGACTCCTTGAACGGCGCTGCCGTAGATTTTGATCAGCATCCGGCGAATCTAGTGGGATGCACGGCGCAAGTCAATACGCAAAAGCGGGGGTCATTCTTTTTTGAAGTCAACCCATTTATCCAGCAGCAGATCCGTATTCGGGTCGATGACGATGGATTCTACTGTTCCATCTATCGGGAGCATAAAAATTTGTTGCGTCTTGGAAACGTCGAGGTTGACTCTTTTTTTGTTGCCGGATGAGTAGGTTAATTCCACAGTCAAGGGAAATTGAAACGGAGCCGACTCTTGCAATTGTTTTATCGTCAGCGATAAAAATTTGTTATCGGCCATGGGATGCCATTCGATTTGTAGGGAGGGATTCACTTTTTGTTTCAGCCATTGATGGAAGAAGGCAGACCAATCCTGTCCGGTGATTAATTCCGCGATCTTGCGAAAATCATCGCTGTCTGCATTTTTCCCCTCGTAGTTTTCATAGTAAGCTCGGATGATTCGACGGAAGGTAAAATCGCCCACTTGCTTGCGGAGCATGTGCAAGACCCATCCACCTTTTTCATAGCTGTTGGCATTGAGCAAGCTCATGTAGTTGGCTGTTGTATCGATGACGGATCGCGGTGAGCGACTCAAAAATTCATTGATCTTGTCGCGATCCGCCTGCAGTCGCGCTTTCAAAATTGAATCGCCATACTTCGACTCCATATAGAGATGCGTCAGATAAGTCGCAAATCCTTCGCTGAGCCAAAGGTGATGAAAACTCTTTTCCGTGGCCATGTTGCCGAACCACTGATGGGCGATCTCATGGGCAATGAGCGCTTCCTCTTCGCGTTTTCCCTTCACAGAATTTTCATAGTAGAAAATGGCGCTGGCATTTTCCATTCCGCCAAAGATGGTCTTGGATTGGACGTTGGCTAATTTGTCATAGGCATAAGGCCCGATGTATTGGTTCATCCATTCCAGAATAGGAAGGGCTTGTGCATAGGTTTTGAATCCGCTGGTGCTGTCTTGCGGGAATACCCAGCTGGTGACCGGTTTGGTGTTCCAGAAGAATCCAACCGTATCCACTGCAAAACGCGCTGCGCCAATCACCATAACTTTTGTTGGCAGCGGAACTTTTTCTATCCAATGAGAGGAACGCAGTCCTTCTTGACTGATGTTGTCGGGGTTTCCTATTGGGACCCCATTGGAGACTACCTGATAATGTTTTGGGGTAGTTACTATGAATTCAACCGAGGCTTTATCAGCCGGGTCATCCACGCAAGGGATCCACTGGTGTGCGCGATTGGGCCAGTTGTCGGCAAAAAAAGTACGTTCGCCATGCTGATTTTTGGAGATGATGAGCCCATCGCGAGGGATACCATTGTAGTCGATCCAAATCCGGGCCTGCTGATCTTTTTGAAAGGGCTTATCCAAATCGATGCGAATCCGGTCTTCAGAGATCCATTGGAAGGTAAGTCGCGGAGCAATTGTTTCTTGTCGGTTTACGTAGCGACCCACGTAGGTCACTTGCATTCCCTTGCCATTTTTGTCATACTTCCCCAGATCGATCTCGAGCTGCTGTATCGGTTTCAAAGCACGGAATTCAATGTCTGCCTTTCCGTAGATCCGGTTGGAACTATCAGTCAAGTTGAGTGCAAACCGGTAATTCAGTACATCGATCGGACGTTGCGCTTCAGCAGTTATTGAGCAGCAGTAAATTGCGATCAGAAGGAATTTTCTCATGGTTCAATATTACGTTGAATTTGATCGAGCAGAGCAGCTACACCTTCTCGTTCGAGGATGCGGAATCCGATGCGGTCTTCACTGACGCCCTCTTTGAGTTGATAGGAAAAATGCAAGCTGTCGGCCCGCACCTCGGTTTCAAAATACCGAAACAAAATGCCGTTTTCTTTTTTGATTGAATCGGCGATTTCATATAAGTGCGTCGATAGAATGGTGAATGTTTTTGGCAGGTGCACAAGGCCTTGGATCACGGCCAGCGAGCAGCGTCGGGCATCTTCCACATTGGTTCCTTTGAAAAGTTCATCAATGAGGACAAGCCATTTTCTGCCATCCATCAGGTGGGTCAATGTTTTTTTGATCCGTTGTACTTCGTTAAAAAAGTAGCTTTCTCCTTTTACGACGTTGTCGGAGATGGTTACATTGCTAAGTAGTCCCTCAAACAAACTAAGTTTCATCTTCTTAGCGGGCACCCCCATCCCCAAATGAGCGAGATACACAGCAATCCCGATCGATTTGATGAGTGTGCTCTTGCCGGCCATGTTGGCGCCGGTTAGAAAGAGCAACCGTTGTGCGGTGTTGAATGAAAGATCGTATCCGACCGGCTCGTCGAGTTGTAGGTGTGTGAGTTGCTCGGTGTGCAAGAACGGACCATCCGATTCGACGAATGTAGGGAAGGTCATCTTTAATGCTTTCGTGGCCTTGGCCATCGAGTACCACGCATCGAATCGATAAAAAAGATTCACCAACTCAAGCATCTCGGATCGATTTTCGGTGCGGGTGATGCGCGCCAACTGCAGGGTGTAAAGTCGAGCGGACCCGTTCCAGTGTTTTCTGCTGAGTCGGGATAATTCTGTCTGATTAAGAAGGAACTTGAGCCGACGGATCTCCTCATGCAACGGTCCGTTCGATTCGATCTCCTCCATCAAATGCAGGATCTGTAGACAGCCTTCGTAGAGATCGACGAGGTGCGGGAGGCTGTACCGAACCATGGAGAAGTCGGCCGGATGGAGCCATCGATAAAGAAGATTACCGGGTGCGGCGGTCGTCGCGCTGATCGGATCGAGCGGGTATTCCAGCCATTTTTCGATCGCATGCAGGGTGCCGTTGGTGATTTGTAGGGGCCATTGGTCTGTTTTGCTGCTGATCTGTTTCAGGAGTTCTTGTCGCGCAACGATCTGACGGATGTCATGGAGCGGATGCTGAAATAAGTGGCGTAACGCTTCGCGCCCGCCATCGGTTCGGGTAAAGTTCAGTCGGTGAAATACGGAGAATTTGTCTTCGGCATGGAAGAGACTAAGGTCGGCTCGGGTGATCGGGTCTACGTACATGATCGGAAAGAATTCTGACGTGATTGCTACCTTCGTTCAGCAGATCGTTGAATCGTTTTATTTCTGCGTTCAAACTTCTCTATGAATCTACCGAAATTAAAGCATTGTGTCGTCGGATTGATTTTGTTGTTGGCTGCTTCATCTGGCCGCACGCAACAAACGTATTGGATGCCGGGCGATCCGGTCAACCACACGCTTCGTCGCATGGAGGTACTGACCACCTCCCATACCGGGACCCCTGTTTTTACCAAAAACTGGCCGGCGGCCCGTTCGGCAGGTTGGATGACGACCATCCCCGCAGGTTCTTTGGCAGATCGCTGGAACGAGGAGGCCATCCGGCTGGGACAACTTTCCAAGGGCGGAGTCCCGGGCGACTCAGTATCAGAGATTCAGATCGTTCCCCGCTCCAAGTGGGGACCATTTTTTAAACGTCCATCAAATTTGTATGAAGTGCATGTGCCGGATTTTGATCTCATTGTGAATCCGGTGTTGGGATTGACGGTGGGGAAGGAAAATGGCAGCAGCGATCGCCTGTTTGAAAATACGCGTGGGGTAGTGATCGATGGACGGATCGCGGGTAAGATCGGGTTTCATAGTTATTTGACCGAAAATCAGGAACGCTTACCCGTGTATGCACAAGAATGGACATCCTTTCGAAGGGCATTGCCCAATCAGGGTTTTTACAAGGGATTTAAAGGAACGGGCTTTGATTTTTTTGATGCAAGAGGATATGTAACCTTTCCGGCGACCAAATATGTGGAAGTGGCATTTGGATATGATCGGCATTTTATCGGAAACGGTCATCGAAGTTTGTTTTTGAGCGATTGGGGCAACAGCATGCTTTTTCTCCGCCTGAACACCCGCATTTGGAAATTCAATTACCGAAATCTGTTTATGGAATTGCAGCAGACGGAACGGGGGGGAGGTGATCGACTGATTGGAAAAAAATACATGGCCTTGCATCACCTGGATCTTCAAATCAACCGCTGGCTGCAGGTGGGCTTATTCGAGGGGGTGGTTTTTGGCCGAACCAATCAATTTGATTTTTCTTATTTGAATCCGGTAATCTTTTATCGGTCGGCCGAGCATCAGAATGGGAGTCCGGACAATTCCCTGGCGGGATTGGATTGGAAAATAAATCTTCGAAGGACGGCTCAGCTATACGGTCAGTTCATTTTGGATGAATTCAAGTTATCGGAGTTTCGCGATGGAAATCAATGGTGGGCAAACAAGTGGGGCTATCAAGTGGGGGCCCATTACATGAATGCAGGCGGCATTCGAAATCTAGATCTACAGGTTGAGTACAACCGAGTACGCCCCTTTACCTATTCGCATCGGGATTCCATCGCCAATTACACACATTACAATCAACCGCTTGCACATCCCTTGGGGGCGAATTTTTCTGAGTTCATAGGCATCCTGCGTTACCAGCCATTGCCCCGGCTGCGGATGGAGGCCAAATTGGTCGGATATCGTCAGGGCCGGGACAGCAGTGCCCGCAGTTTTGGATCCAATATTTTTCTGCCGAATGTTCCGCCTTATCGGGTAAGTGATTACGGTTATGCGCTGGGGGTTGGAAGAGATACGCGGGTATTGTTGACGACGCTGAACCTCACTTACGAATGGGCGCGGAATCTATTTATGGAATTGCAAGCGGGATTTCGCCGAGAGCGCATACCGACCAAACCGACCTTAGATAAGCAAACCAATTGGTTTAGCGTTGGCATCCGATGGAACCGGATGCGTCGGGAGATCGACTATTGATCAGCCTTCGAGGTGGATGCTGAATACGATCATGCGCGATTGAATGCGATCGAATACATTGGAGAATTTCAGGTTCTCGTCCCTTGCATGAATGTTGCGGAGGCCGTTGCTGATCTTGATCTCGGGGGAGAAGATGAAGCTTTCAAAAAAGAAGTTGAATCCAATGCCGAACTCCGGACCAAAATCGTGTTTTTCGATCTTCACCAGTTCTTCTGCTCGTTTGGCGCGGGCATTGCTGGCCATGTCGATGTCTCCTTTGATGCCGGCCAATGTATACACGCGAAAGTTTCCGATGCGATCGCTTTGGAATTTGACTTGCAGCGGAAAAGACATGATGACGGACTCTACCGTTTTCTTAATGTTCGTTTCTCCGTTTATGTCGGGTTGCTTGAGTTTGTAAAAGATATTCCGCTCAATGAACATGAGTTGCGGATTGAATCGAAGCTGAAATCGATCCGAGAGTCGGGCAGTGGCGGAGAGTCCGAGTGTCAATCCGCCGCTGTTGATCGGTTCAGCGATCATCACGCTGTCGTATTGCAAAAAGCGGGGATGCAACGATGTTTGGAACCGGGCAAGGTTGGCGCCTAATGTGATTCCAAAATAATACGGCTTGCTGTCATGGTCGAATAAGTTCATCTCCACGCGATCAATCTGTGCATGTGTAGGCGCCGTGGGGGCCAGGAGGACAAGAGCGTAAAAAAATACCAGTAAGCTTCTCATAAGGGTCTGGTAGCAAGGTAACGGGAGCAGATTCCTCCGGTGTAGGTTTTGTAACTACAATCTGTGTATCCGGAATTACGTAGGATCTGTAGCAGGTCTTCTCTCTCGGGAAACAAGCGGGCAGATTCGTCCAGATAGGCGTAGGCTTTTTTATCCTGTCCCATCCAACTGGCCAAGGTAGGGACATATCGCTTCATGTAAAATTGGTAAAGGCCGCGCCAGATCCTGTTTTTGGGTCTGGAGAACTCCAAGATGAGCAATTTGCCTCCGGGGCGAAGTACACGCAGCATCTCTTTTAGTCCTGTAGACAGATCCTGAAAATTTCGAATGCCGTAGGCTACCATCACCAGATCAAACGATCCGTCGGAGTGGTTTATTGCTTCTGCGTCACCGGATTCCAGGATGATCCGATCCGACTTCTTGACTTTCCCGATCTTGTTTTTTCCGACCTCCAGCATTTGAGGGGAGATGTCGATGCCGACGATGGATGCGGGTTGCAGAATGGTGTCCGCCATCAGGGCCAGGTCGGCGGTACCGGTGGCGACATCCAAGATTTTTTTAGGCGCGAAAGGGATCATTTCCCGTAGGGCGTCTTTGCGCCAGTGAAGGTCGATGCGGGCCGACAGAAAGCGGTTCAGCAGGTCGTAACGGGGGGCGATCCGATCGAACATATGGGCCACCTGTTCTTTTTTGGATGAACCTGAGCTTCGGTCAGGTACTACGGCATCATGAGGCAGGGAACGATTCATGCGTCGCAAAGGTAACATTTGCCGACCTTTGAGGGGCATGGAAATCTACCGCGCTCAATACCTCATCAGCAGTGCTACGCACAAACAATGTCCCTCGGCCGACCGTCCTGAGTTTGCCTTCATCGGGCGAAGCAATGTTGGAAAATCATCGCTGATCAACATGCTTACGCGCCAGCATGGTCTCGCGAAAACCTCTGCGCGACCGGGGAAAAC
>JBDKIP010000181.1:0-8772 GCA_039797015.1 Bacteroidota bacterium | reverse complement strand
AGCGGTTTGGCACGAAGAATACGGCCGGACTGGTTTTCTTCGCGGTCAAAAATGATCTGATCGATTGATCAGAAAACAACCTCGGGCACCTCTCCGACAACCACCAATTCACCCAGGGTTTTTTCTTTGATGTAATCCACCGATACCCCCGGCGCTCTTTCCAACAGGTGGAATTTTCCTTCGTTTATTTCAAGCACCGCCAGATCGGATACGATCCGTTTGACACAACGTTTTCCGGTGAGGGGCAGCATGCATGCGGGCAGGAGTTTTGATTCCCCTTTGGGATTGGTATGCATCATGGCCACGATGATGTTGCGGGCACTGGCAACCAGATCCATGGCCCCACCCATTCCCTTGACCATCTTGCCCGGAATTTTCCAATTGGCAATGTCGCCGTGCTGACTGACCTCCATGGCCCCAAGTACCGTGAGATCCACTTTACCGGCACGGATCATGCCAAAGCTCATGGCAGAGTCGAAGAAGGCAGAGCCCGGAACGGTGGTGATGGTTTGCTTGCCGGCATTGATGAGGTCGGCGTCTTCTTCTCCCGCAAACGGGAAAGGTCCCATGCCCAGCAATCCGTTTTCACTTTGCAACACCACATTCATTCCCGGCGGAATGTAATTGGCCACCAGCGTCGGAATGCCGATGCCCAGGTTCACGTAATACCCATCCCTCAATTCGCGGGCAATGCGTTGTGCGATCTGTTCTTTGGTCATTCCCATGGTCATTTCTTTATCGGGTGCGGGTGGTTCGTTGTTCGATGCGTTTCTCGTAATCGATTCCTTGAAAGATCCGGTGCACATAGATGCCCGGGGTATGTATTTGATCGGGGAGTAATTGGCCGGCAGGTACCAACTCTTCTACTTCGGCGATGGTGATCTTTCCGGCCATGGCCATGAGTGGATTGAAATTGCGCGAAGTGGCGCGAAAGAGGAGGTTGCCGTGTGCATCGCCTTTCCATGCCTTGACGATGGCAAAATCCGCCTCAAATGCCAATTCCATCAAATACTCCTTGCCATTGAAAACACGTACTTCTTTTCCAATCGCTACCTCCGTACCTACCCCGGCGGGTGTAAACACAGCAGGCATCCCATAGCCCGCCGCGAGGCAACGAGTGGCAAGTGTTCCCTGCGGGATCAATTCCACTTCCAATTCGCCCGATAACAATTGTCGCTCGAACTCTGCATTTTCACCCACGTACGAGGAGATCATTTTTTTTACCTGTCGTTGCTGCAACATCAAACCGATCCCAAAATCATCCACACCGGCATTATTAGAGATACAGGTTAGCTGGTTGACTTTCTTTCTTACCAATGCAGCAATGCAGTTCTCCGGGATGCCACAAAGTCCGAACCCACCCAGCATGATCACTGCACCATTTTCGATATCCGCGATCGCCTGATCGGCATCTTTAACCACCTTATTCATACGCGTACACTTGTTCGGGTGAAATTACTCAAGATAGCCGACTAATACGCCAATGGCTTCGGCGCAAAGGAAGGACGTTTTTCGGTCGACTTCGGAGCCGGTGAGGGAGTTGTCGGTGCTGCGCTGACCTCCTGTGGGCTAAGCGAATCGGTGGGAGCAGTTGCCGGACTTGTAGCCAAAGGGGTGGGTGCCAGCGTTGGCTGTTGTCCGATGGAATCCAGGATGGGATAAAGCAACTTGGGGTGGCTTTTGTAATAGCTCATGCTCACCTGAAACGAGGAATCGGTGAGGCCATGCTTTTTGAGAATGGCGGCATAGAGTTGGGGACCTTTGGCATGACCGTTGACCGAGGTGTCACGCGTAGCCACATAATTGCTTACGAATTGATCGGCGCGAAGCAGGTCCCACAACACGGCCTCCATCTTTTCTGCGGACAAAATGCCTTCCGGAAGGGATGGTCCGCGACCGCAGGACAACACACATACGCCCAACATGGCAATCAGAAGAGACATTCTCATCGCAGCTCTTTATAGAGATTGGCGTTGGTGATGTCCAATTTGGACAGCAGCTCGCGTGCCCGGGCTTTTTGATCGCCGGTGGCCTTGGAAAAGATCTTGACCAACTCATTTCCCTTGCCCTGAAAGAAAAAAGGGAGCACCATCGCGCTGGGATTTTCGGACTGAACCGTTTGCAGAAAGCTGAGTGCATTCAGAATGCCGGTGCGACCGGCTTCTTCATTTTCATAGAACACATCCAACCCGGTTCGATAATATGCATAGAGCGCATCGTGCAGCAAGGCCAAGCGGTTGTTGTTCAGATTCTCGGCCAACCAATATCGATTTCGGAGTCCGTCAAACGATTTCCATCCGCTGATGTCCCGGCTATCGGGTGCATTGTTCACGATGTTCCACATGCGCAGGAAATAGGATTCGCCCCCGCGCAACGCAAAAGAATCATAATCAAGTCCGAGGATCAAATTCACATAATACGCAAGGATGGCTGTAAGGTTCCCAACCAGTGGATCATTCCCCTGCACCCGATTTTCATTGAATTCAATTGGTTGAAACTCGATGTATTTGAATACAACGTTGTCGTCCTGAAAATTCATCAGTGGGGAATCGTAGGAAGTATTGTAAGCGGGTCGGGCAGCTTGCACCGTCATTCGTCCCTTGTATACATTGTTGCCCAGGTCCTGTTCAATGTTCAAGACGAAACTGCATTGGATGCGTTCTGCGGGTTGGAATGCGTAGTTGGTCCACTTCCGGGTATTCAGGAAATTGGTGATGCCATTTTGCAGCGTCTGGAAGATCTTTTTATCTACTTGGGTGCTGACCTTGCTGGCATTGACGGAGAAGCGTGCGAAGATCTCCTGCGCGGAGACCGGAGCAAACTGCACCAGCAGCAGCAGAAAAACAGACGATATGAGACGGTAAGTGTTTTGCATGAACGGACATTCAAATTTACCTGCTTTGGGAGACTCCTAAAAACAAAAAACCGATGGTTCCCCATCGGTTTCACAAAGATTTATGGTTGCCTTAGCTAAAAAGACCTTCGTCGTTCTGGCGGAAGTATACTTTGTCCTCCATAAACTCATGCGTGGCCTGCAGGGCGGGATTGGGCATGCGTTCGTAGGCACGGGAAATCTCGATCTGTTCTTTGTTCTCATGGATCTCCTCCATGCTTTCGGTGTGGCTGGCGAACTCTTCCAGTTTGTTGTGGAGTTCTTCCTTGATCGCGATGTTGATCTGGTTGGCGCGTTTGCCAACGATGGCGATGGACGCATATAGATTGCCGGTCTTGGATTTGAGGTCTTCCAGGTGGCGCGTTTCCACGTTGTTGGTGATGCCGGCACTGAGCTGGCGACGGAGTTTACTCATTGGTCAGGTTTTTAATGTTGTTCTTCGAATTATTTAAAAAATCGTCTGCTTCTTTACGGTATTTGCTATCCGGGAACCGATCAACAAATTCATAGCATTCATTGATCACTTGTTCGAATCGTTCTACTTTTTTCTCTTCGACACTCATTTCTGCGTATCGGTAGTAGGACTTAATGATCATGAGCTTATATACATCGGCTCGTTCGGAGTCGGGGTAGTTGTTGAGCAAGGTGCTAAACGCTACACCGGCGGCACGAAATTGACCCACATCATAATACAACTGTGCACTTTTTTGATCCTTCACTTCCAGTTTGGCGCGGCAGATATCGATGATCTCGTTTGCCTGCTTGTTGCGGGAAGAACCGGGATGGGTGTTGATGAAGGTTTGCATCATGCCCATGGCGCGCAGGGTATTCGTTTGGTCCAGCTCCGCTTTGGGCGATTGCTTGTAAAATGAATACGCTCGCATGTAGTCGATCTCTTCTGCCTTGGCGCTGTTGGGGAAGATCTCCAAGTAGCTTTTGAACAGGTTCTCGGCGTTCATGAAGTCGCGCAGGTTGTAGGCACAATAAGCGTATTTGTAGTAGATGTCCTCGAATTCCTTGTTTGCCTTGTAATAGGGCATGACATCTTCGTAGACCTGCTGTGCCTTGATGTATTGTTCCTTAGCAAAGAACTGTTCCGCCATGCGAAGCTTGTAAGCCGGATCGGGGTTTTTGAGCAGTTTGGTCATGCTGTTGCCACAGGCAGTCAGCCCGGCCAACATCCAAGAACTGAGGATCCAAAAGCCTACGGTGCGTATCGACATAGGGGTGACAAAGTTAATGGTTCGAGGGCAAATCTGAGGGAAAATCAGCGGACGGCGTGACAAGGGCCGTTAAGGTTATGATAAAGGAAAAAAGAAGTCCCGCCGATGGCGGGACTTCCAAATCGCTCTTATTTCGAAAGATTAGTTTTTGCGGAGGTTCGGGTGAGGCGGCTCTACGCGGTTCGGTCCATTCTCTCCATCAGCAGCCACACGGAGGTCGACCGTATTGCAGTCTCCACCTTGCTGACCATAGTTGAAGATGAAGCGATCGATGCTGATGCCCTCTTTGTCCACCAGATGATTGATCACGGTATTTACATGATCCCAACTCATCTGCTGCTCTTTTTTGTTGTCGGAGCAATAACCGATGACCACGATGCGGCAACCGGGATTGTTGCGGATGGCTACGGCCGCTGTGTTCAATGCAGCTTTGGCATCATCACTCAGCTTGTTTGTACCTGCCTTGAAAGAGATGCTGGGCAGAGCACCTACGCGCTCAGCACAAGTGGGCGGTACGGGTGGTTCTGTTTTGCAATCTTCGGGACAGGGACATTTGCCCACACCATCTGCATCCACATTTTGCTGGCAGTAAGTAGGTGTGATGAGTTCTTTGTCCTTACAATCCGGAACACCATCTCCATCCGTATCCAAGCTTACCCCATGGCTGTCAACCGGACAACCGGCTGGAGTTTTTTCACGATCGAATTGATCGGTAACCCCGTCACCATCCGTATCAGGCAATACGGGCTTGGGAAATTTCATCAGGCGAGGATTGCGGATCTCGCTGTATGCATAATCCAGGGGGTTGATCCACCACAGTGGCTCAATGGATTTGGATCCAAGGTTGATGTTCAAACCGACAGACAGGAAATTGTACGAGTCGTATTCACGGGTCAACACCGCATCTCCCAAAGGATGGGACTGCCAACGCTGTCCATCCAACAGGTCATCTTTAACAATGGTGAAACGATCTTCGATGGCCAAATTCAAACGGTTGTTGAGTTTGAAGGCCATTCCGATACCCACGGTACCGGAAGGTCTGAACGTACGTCCGAATAATTTCGGACGGGTGGTTCCATGGTCTTCGGCAGGTGTTTCGAAATCATCATCCAGGAAATTGTTACGCATGTTCTTGAAGAAGTCGCGACGATCCTTGTATGTGGATGACGTAAGGGTCATGAAGTTATACTTCTGGTTGCCGTTAAGGGCATTGATGAAGGTTTCATAGATCGTTCCGCCCAGTCCGAAAAATCCGTAGAGATTAACACCGGTCTTTGACTTGTGGAAGCGAATGTTATTTAGCGTGACCACGCCCTGAACACTCAAGTCCTGAACGTTTGTCTTATAGTTGTAAAATACTTGCTCGAAAGGTCTGTTAGGACCGGCAGAAGAAACATATGTAAGGGCACCACCCGCGCCTTGAACGGTTAGAGGAGCTGAATACCGTTGGTTCGGGTCAGCGATGTTGCGACCCCATGCGGAGTTCTTGGCGTAGTTGTAAGAGGACAGGTAGCTATACCCCTTACCGTTTCCGTTCATGTACTCCACGCGCATGGAGAAGATGTACCCAAAGGCCTTGCGAACGTGGGCGCCAAATCCGGGGGAAAGGATCACTGCGGGTACGTCACCGCTTACCTGAAACAATCCACCCTTGATACCAATTTCCCACTGATTGCGGGGCTTGGAGGGGAAATTATACGTTCCGTTCAGAAACTCCGTGTGCTGGGGCATGCGTTTGCCGGGGATCAGCGAAGAATCTTTCAAATCGAAACCGCCGCCCACATTTTGCGCGAACGCCGTGGAAATCAGCGAGACGCAAGCGATGAGCAGGATCCTGAATGAGTTGGTTTGCATAAACTAATATTAAAAGTTTTACGGATTTCTCCGAAAGTGCACAAAAATAACAATTTAGGGGGATTATCCAAATTTTCCTTCGTTTATTTGCATGGATATCGTATTAAAATTCAATGACTTACTTCCAATTTTGAAGATGACAGCTGGGGGTGACGCAAACAATGACGCCCATCAACCGCTCCCCTGACCATACGCATGAAGCTACCCAACCACCTCATAGAAGCAGAGCTGAAACAATTCGACACGCTATTTCAGCAGGCTGTTCGAAGCGATGCACCGCTGCTGGATCGTATCATGCGCTATGTGGTAAAACGCAAAGGCAAACAGATCCGCCCGATGTTCGTCTTGCTCTGTGCCAAGCTCTGCGGTTCCATCAACGAAAAGACCTACCGGGCGGCTTCCTTGGTGGAGATCCTGCACACCGCCACGCTGGTGCACGACGACGTGGTCGATGATTCCCTGGAACGTCGCGGTTTTTTTTCGACATATGCCCTTTGGAAAGCAAAAGCCAATGTGCTCATCGGTGATTACTTGCTGGCAAAAGGACTCTTGCTGTCATTGGACAATGGTGACCACCGAACCCTGCAGATCCTCTCTGACGCCGTGCGCAAAATGAGCGAAGGCGAACTCCTTCAACTCGAAAAAGCCCGCAGCCTCAATTTGCAGGAGAGCATTTATTTCGACATCATCCGAAACAAAACGGCCTCGCTGCTTGCCTCCGCCTGTGCCGCTGGCGCCTGGTCCGCCACCGAGGACGAGACGCAAACCGAACAACTCCGCTTCTTCGGGGAAACCACCGGCATGGCCTTTCAGATCAAAGACGACCTGTTCGATTATACACAGGAAAGCATCGGCAAACCCACCGGCAACGACATCAAAGAGAAAAAACTAAGCCTTCCCCTCATCTATGCCCTGCAACAGGCTGAAAAATCGGTGCGTCGGAAAATGATCTACATCCTGAAGAACGAGAACACCCAGCGCGACCGGGTAGACTGGGTCATCCATACCGTTAAGGAGTATGGAGGGATTCAATACGCCACGGATAAAATGAATACTTTTAAAGCACAGGCCATCGATCAACTTCATCTGTTTCCGGATGGACCCGTTCGACAGGGACTGGAAGACATGGTCCGCTTCGTGACCGAACGAAAATTCTGAGTCAGCACCTGAGCATGCAAAAACGCTGGATACATCAGCTCCCCGACCCGCAGGTCATCGCCAAACTGCGCACGGAACTCAACCTTCAACCCGCATTGCTGGAATTGTTGGTGAAACGTGGCGTTCATAACCTGGAATCTGCCAAACGATTTTTCAGACCCGATCCAAATGCCCTCCACTCGCCCTGGCTGATGAAGGACATGGACAAGGCCGTCGACCGGATCGAGCGCGCGTTAAGCAATCACGAAAACATCCTGATCTATGGCGATTACGATGTGGATGGAACCACCTCTGTGGCCAGCATGTATTCCTTCCTTCGAAAACATCATTCAAAAATCGACTTCTACATCCCGCATCGATACCGGGAAGGATATGGATTGAGCCAGGCGGGCATCCACCACGCGATCGAAAAAAAGATTGACCTGATCATTACGTTGGACTGCGGCATCAAATCCGTCGATCTCATCCAACAAGCAAAAGACAACGGCATCGACGTGATCATTTGTGATCACCACCTGCCCGATCCCGTGCTGCCACCTGCCTTCGCCATCCTAAATGCGAAGCAACCCGATTGCCCCTACCCCTTCAAAGAATTGTGCGGATGCGGCGTTGGATACAAACTCATGACGGCCCTCTGTGAACGAATGCACTGGCCACAAGCCGAAGCAGACGAATACCTCGACCTCTTGGCCACAGCCATCGCCGCCGACATTGTTTCGATGAGCGGAGAAAATCGCGTGTTGACACACCGCGGAATCGTCAAGGCCAATACAAATCCGAACAAAGGGATCAAAGCATTGGCAAGCATCAGCGGACTGAACAAAACGCTGAACATCCAAAACCTCGTTTTCATGATCGCCCCACGCGTGAATGCTGCGGGGCGCATGGACGATGCCAAAAAAGCCGTGGAGTTATTCACCGCTGACGATGACGCATCGGCCATGGAATATGCCAAATTATTGCATGCAGACAACGACGAACGCAAGCATGCCGACCGATCCATTACGCAGGAAGCGCTTCGTCAGATCGAATCCAACCCGGAATGGAACGATCGGGTATCCACGCTCGTTTACCAACCCGATTGGCACAAAGGAGTAGTGGGCATCGTGGCTTCGCGCCTCATTGAACATTACCATCGCCCCACCATCGTACTGACCCGATCCGGTGACGAAGCCAGCGGCAGTGCCCGAAGCATCCCCGGATTCAATCTCTATGAAGCCATTTATGCTTGCCGTGGACTGCTTACTCGATATGGAGGCCACATGGCTGCTGCGGGGATGAGTCTCCCAATCGAACACGTGGATCGGTTTCGGGATGCATTTGAGCAAGCCGTACAAGAAACCCTCAACCCCGAATTGCTTGTTCCCAGCATACGCGTCGATGCAGAGATTCGGCTGGCCGACATCCACCAAAAGTTATTTGAGATTCTTCGACAAATGGAACCATTCGGCCCGGACAATGACCCCCCAATTTTCATGATATCCAACGTCACCGATACCGGTTTTTCGAAAGTGGTTAAAGAAGATCATCTGCGTTTCGTGATCAAACAAGACAATCATCGCCTCTCCGGAATTGGTTTTGGACTGGCGAAAAAAAGCGAGTTGCTGCTCAGCGGCCATCCCATCGATCTGCTTTGCCACATTG
>JBDKIP010000180.1:0-2990 GCA_039797015.1 Bacteroidota bacterium | reverse complement strand
GATTTTGCCCAACCGCCAAGGAATCAAACACAACGAAAAATAGCGGGATTAAAATTGAAATTAGAAGATGCTGATGATTGAATATCAGCTCTTTGATTGATTGTAATACTCCATCGCCTCCGGCATGATCTTTTCCAAACGTTCTATCCGCTTTCCTTCTGATGGATGCGTTTTCAGAAACTCCGGCATGCTGCCGCCGCCTGCTTTTTCCATTCGTTGCCACAATCCGATGGAGGCGCGTGGATCATAACCGGCCATTGCAGCCATGATGAGTCCCCAGCGGTCCGCTTCTAATTCGTGGCTTCTTGAAAAGGGAAGCATTACACCTATCTGGCTTCCGACGCCATAGGCGAGCAAAAAAAGGTTGCGGGTTTCCTGGGGCTTATTAGACAAGGCAACAGAGAGTGCTACGCCTCCCATTTGCTGCACCAGTGCTTGACTCATGCGCTGGTTGCCGTGTTGGAGCAAGGCGTGACATACTTCGTGTCCCATCACCACGGCAAGTGCATCTTCATTTTGCGTCACCGGCAGCAATCCGGTGTACACAACGATCTTCCCGCCGGGCATGCACCAAGCATTGATCTGATTGTCTTGCACCAGATTCACCTCCCAGTCAAATCCTTTCAACCGCTCCGAAATCCCTTTTTCTGCGTAAAGCTTATTGACTGAATTCACGATGCGCTCCGCTACGCGGTTGACCATAGAGGCGTCAGCATTTGTGCTCGTGCCGATTACACGTTTGCCCGTCAAGAACTGACGATATTGGCCGTTGGCCAATCCTTGCAATTCAGATTCGGGCAATAAGGTGAATTGACGTTTTCCGGTCAGTGCATTTTGAGTGCAAGAAAGCAGAAGCGCCGCAACAATAAAAAGGGATAGGAAGGAACGCATGAATTTGACTTTTACAAGTCCAAATCTAATCAACTTGTTTAGATTTTGAAGAGAGGTCAGTCGCGCGTACCGGAATCAGTCAATGACTTTCGTCGGTCGCGGTTTTTGAAGATCGGAATCTTGCTTTCGTTTCCGCGAAGCAACCGACCAATGTTTTTCTGATGGGTGAGCAGGACCAACAAGGCTACTGAAATGGCAAAAACCCGATAGAGGGGATTGTCGACGTTGAAGACCACCAAAATGAAGATGGGAAACGCGATGCTGGCCAATATGGAACTCAAGGAAACAAAACGCGTGAGATAAAGCACCAGCAAAAAAACACCTACGCAAGAGACAGCGGTCCACGGTGAGATTCCCAGGATCATGCCAAACAGCGTGGCCACCCCTTTTCCGCCTCTGAACTCTGCCCAGATGGGAAAGATGTGTCCGATCACTGAAGCCAATCCAAGGCAGATCTGCAGATTGTCCATGCGCCAACCTGCATCAATGTACTCTGGCAGTAGCCAAGCAAGTTGCACAGCAGCCATGCCCTTTAGCATGTCGAGCAGAAGGATCGTTGTGCCCCATTTGGATCCAAGAACCCGATAGCTATTGGTCGCTCCGGCATTCCCACTTCCATATTCACGTATGTCAAATCCAAAGAAACGCGTGCTGATCCAGACCGACGTAGGAATGCTGCCGATGAGGTAAGCCAACAAAAGTATCAGAAACTCGTTCATTTGATTGGACTAAGGAGACGTAAAACTAACCAAAATCAGTTTTCGTAACAAAAAATTAATACGGAGTATCTTACTGATTATGAGACACTTGTATACATGCCCAGCCTTTATCGGTGGTTGTTTTGGTTCGGATCATCCCCACAGTCGCAAGGGCTCCATCCATAACGGGCAAGTCCTCTTCCAGGATGCCACTCATGAGCAGGGTTCCATTTGGGGCCAATGCTGCCTTCATGCTTGGCATGTGCTCCAATAAAATATTGCGGTTGATGTTGGCGAGGATTCGGTCGAAGGGTCCGCTTACGACCAAATGATCCGCGCAGTAAAACTGGATCTCATCCATACGATTGACGCGGGCATTTTCAAGGGCGTTTTCGACGCTCCAATCCTCATTGTCAATCCCCACTACCGATCCCGCACCCATTTTTTTGGCGAGGATGGCCAATACCCCGGTACCGGTTCCGAAATCAAGTACCCGATCATTGGATTGAATTTGATCGCGCATGCCCTGTACCATGAGCCGTGTGGTGGCATGATGCCCTGTGCCAAAACTCATTTTTGGCGTAATGACCAGTTCATGGGCAACCGATGGAATCGGCTCATGAAAGTCAGCACGAATGCCCACAAAATCATCCACCACAACCGGTTCGAAATTGGATTCCCATACCCGATTCCAATTGGTCTTTTCAAGGGTCTCCATCCTAAATGAAATCGACATGCCTTTTAATTCTTCCAGGAGCGCAGAGGCATCCCATTCGCGGTCCGGTCGATAGGCTTTCAAACACCCCTCCAATTCTTCAAATCCCTCAAACCCGTTTTCTGACAGATAAGCAACCAAGCGATCGGAATCATCGGTTGAGCCAACTTCCAAAATCAAGCAGAAATATTGTTCCATGCGTATAAATTAAAAGACCCTGACGGGCAGGGTCTTCATTTTGAATCATTGATTTGGCTGATCACCTTCCGCTTGCGGGGGTCGCGGAGCTGACTCCGGCTTGGGCATCAATACTTTTCTGGAAAGTTTGAATTTGCCGGATTTGGGATCGGTTCCAATGAGCTTCACTTTCATGTGATCGCCTTCTTTGACAATTCCGTCCAGGGTTTCCAAACGCTTCCAGCTGATCTCAGAAATATGTACCAGTCCTTGCTTGCCGGGGAGGAACTCCACGAATGCACCGAACGGCATGATCGATTTAACGGTTGAATCGTATACGTCACCCACCTGTGGAACGGCAACAATGCCCTTGATCCAAGAAACGGCTTTCTCCACGCCCTCCTTGTTCACGCTGAAGATGCTAACCTCTCCCCGATTGTTGATCTCCTCAAGGGTGATGGTTGTTCCGGTTTCGCGTTGGATCTCTTGAATCACTTTACCACCTGGTC
>JBDKIP010000179.1:0-3224 GCA_039797015.1 Bacteroidota bacterium | reverse complement strand
ATTCAGTTGCCACTTCAATTCCGACTCCAGCCCCTGCGTATAGGCTCGTTTTACATTCAGGTAACTGAATATTTGTGCACCATCGATGCGCGTAGCGACCTGACGAACATCGATGAGCGATCGGATGTCATTGCGAAAACCATTCAGTCGCACGGTAACTGATTTCGCGGGTTGATAGGTAATCCCCACGTTGCTGCCAGTAGAATACTCCGGAGTCAGTTCGGAAAGCCGGATGAAATCGGGTTGCAGCTCGGCGATCTGTCCGAGCCGATTCAATTCATTGATGATGCGGATCGCATCTTGAGTGCCGTACACAGAGTATCCACCAGCAGCATTGTTGGTGAAATTGAGATAGAGTTGTCTGAAATCCGGCGCTTTGAATCCTTGCCCAACAGAGGCCTGCACCAACCATTTCTCATTGGGTTTGTACCGAACCGACCACTTGGGTGTAAGCGCAGCGGCAAAGAGTTGATTGTCGTCATACCGCAACCCAACGACCGAGATCCATTTCTCGCTCCATTTCCATTCCCATTGCGCAAATGCATACGCTACCCGATTCTTCTTCAGTTGATCGAGGGCATCGTAACGGGTAGAGCGCGCTTGATCAAGTTGATAACCTGCACCAAAAATGAATTCAGATGCGCCCAAATTCCAATCGAGTTGCTGCTCGAACCGATATAAATTTTGTTCGAATCGATCGAGATAACTGCTATCGGGTTTCTGAATAAAGTACAAGCGCTGGTCGCCTACGTAACGGGTAAAAAAGCCTCTGGAATGAAGCGTCAATTGCTGATTCGGACGGTGCGTAATCGTGGGCTGAATATTCAATTCGCTGTTTTTCTCCCTTCCATAGGATTCGATCAGTTGACCGTTGTTTCGAACGGCGAATTCCTGCTGGATTCGGTCCTGATTGGCACGCAACAACCATTTCATTTCCGTGCGCGCGCCGAGTGGCCGCAAGAGGGTCGTTTGATGTGTGAGCCGATTGATGGGTCGGGGAATGCGGTCGGTTGAAAACGGCCGAAAACTGATCCCATCGGCATATAGATAGTTGTTGCTGTGACGAAGCTTCCATTTCCCTGCCTGATACCCCACTTGGAGATCGGCATCGACTTGTTGAAATCCGCTGGTCGCGAAGGGCAGTGCCCATCCTTTTTCGGGATTGCCTGTGCCATATCGAATCGAGCCGGAGAGTTCTTTTTTTCCGGGCGCTTCGGTGATGAGGTTGATCACACCGGCCATGGCCTCGGATCCGTATAAACTGGAGGAGGGGCCTTTGACGATCTCGATCCGTTTGATCCCCGCGAGTGCAATGCGATTGAGGTCCAGCACGCCTGAGGTTCTTCCCACCAGTGGCTGTCCGTCCACGAGTATCAGCGTATGTTCTGGATTGAGCCCCTGCATCTGCACCCCCACCCCAAAGGCGCTGGTCATCACGAGACCACTTTGTTCTTGCAGAATGTCGCGCAAACGCAACGATCCGGCCTGGCGGATCTGTTGCTGCTGTATCAGGGTTACAGGTACGGCTACGTTGCCGACACGCCTCTCTTGTCGGGTCGCCGTCACCACCACCTCTTGCAATTCGCGCAAGGAGTCCTGCTGCGCGGCAGCGGGCAGGGAATAGAGAATAAAAACTAAAAGTGCAGTGAAAATGCGCATCGGACCGCAAAATTGATTGGCGGTTCCGAGACAATTATCACGAGAATGTCATTTTAGTAGAAGGATTAATGTTCTAAGGGTTAAGCGCCTTAAACTTTAAACATTCTACTTTCTACCTTATTAGTTTGAAATAACGATCCCGGATGCGAGAACGCGAATTTCCTGCTTGGGTTCTTTGATCGCATCGATCTCGGCCTGGGATTTCTTGGCATCCTCCGCGTAGTGCTTTTGTTCAGCCACGGAGACGGTTTTGAGATTGACGGTGCCGTTGATCACCACATTTTTACCGGTAGCGGCAACAGGAAGAAAGAAACCATAGTCTTTCATCTTGACCGTAGCCGTTTGTCCGTCGGCTAACTCCAATTTCAACCAACAACCTTTTTTGGAACAAACCTCCAACACTTTGGCAGACAATTGTATCTCCTGGAATTCAGAACCGCCCTTGATCTTTTTAACCACATCATTGATGTTCATCACCTCTGATACGGCGAATTTGGATCCGTAGCTATCCCCTACGAGGGCATCACCGGCAGGAGGCTGGGCTTGTGCAAGCAAAAAAGAGGTTGATAAGAGGGCGGTTAGAAAGAGAGTTTTCATATATCGATTTTTAGTTGTTCGTTCGATCCACAAAGATACGCGCTACGATCAAATATAGCCTCTGCAATTCTTGGCCCCACACCGACAAGGCAGGGTGCCCTCATGATGCGTTTCACCATAATCACAGCTTAGCTCCTCCCCTTTTCGGATGTTTCGCAGGGCATAAAACTCAACCCGATCCTTCATCACGCGCATGTACGTGTTTGGTGCACAGGAGTGATTGATGAAGCGGATGTCATTCGGATTGGCGGAGGCATTGAGGGCCAGGTCATCGTCGAGCTCGACCAGGTTGATGACCTTTTTGTTTCGGATCAGTTTACGCGCTTCGCGCATACTGATGATCACACCTCCCAGATCTCCGATCTTCCTACGAGCAGGAATGACTGAAAGGGCATAAGCCCCTTTGCCGGCAATGCGGCTCTTGGCAATGCGTAGTGGATAAATGATCCGGTAATCAGGTGTGTGGATCAAGACTTCTTCTTTTTCAATTGGAACATACGAGACAGATTGAAACCCGTTCGAATCTCGCCTTTGCCCCAACTACCCGTTGTTTCCGTGATGAAGGCTCGTTCATTCATGCCGGCGGCGTTGGATACATGCAACTGAAAGACGTGTCCGCCGGTTTCAATATCGAGTCCCACCGAAAGCGGATTGTAGTACCCGGTTGGCAATCCGTCGAGCACGTGGGTATAATCCCAAGTCAGTGCCATCCGTTTATTCAGTTTGAGTCGGCCCCCAACCCCAATACCGATGATGTCGTTCGGATCCGTTTGCAATTGAACCAGGTTCTTATGTACGAGGGTGGGTGTAATCTGAAGGGTGAACGCGTCATTGAATTTTCGTCCGATGATGGCGGAAAAATAATACGCCATGCGGGAAGTGAAGTAATTCTGCCGGGTCGGGTCGGCCCAGGGCAATCCGTCGATGGTCAGTGCCCCTACAAAAGCAACGGTTACGGGAAAACTACC
>JBDKIP010000178.1:0-7457 GCA_039797015.1 Bacteroidota bacterium | reverse complement strand
TCAGTGTATGGCGCAACAAATCAAAAGATCCGGAAGGAAGCGATAGCCGGGCCGGTGTCACGAACTACGACGACCTCTATGCCGACATCTTGCTCTGGCTGAAAAAAGGATGGATCGATTACGTCACCCCACAACTGTACCTGGAGATCGGCCACGATAAGATCGCGTACGAAAAACTACTCGACTGGTGGGGCAAACATAGCTATGGCAAACATGTATACATCGGCCATGGCATTTACCGAGCCGGCGAAGCCAACTCACTTAAATGGAAAAATCCAAACGAGCTTCCCAACCAAATCAAGTTGCTCCGCGATAATCCCAACGTACAAGGCAGTATTTATTTCAGCAGCAAATCCTTTGAAAAGAATTTCAACGGTTGGAATGACAGCCTCCGCAACAACTACTACAAAGAACCGGCACTCATCCCCGCCACCCCCTGGCTCAGCAAAGGAAAACCCAACACGCCAAAGGCAGCGGTATTGACCAACGGCAGCAAACAAGCAACCATTGAGGTGTTGACCGATGCAAAAAAGGAAAAACAGATAAAATACTACGTAGTATACAAACAAACATCCGCCACCGCCGCGAAAAAGATCGCCGCGATCTTACCTGCCACGCAGCCCTTGAAATGGACGGACCCCCTGAACGACAACGAGACCAGCGTACGCTACTTCATCACTGCCGTAAATCAAACCAACGAAGAAAGTTCCCCACTCGAAAAGAAACTTACGCGAACGCCCTCCCAAACCTGGACCATCCAATAACTTCCAAACTTTTCAAACTCCTCAAACTTTTCAAACTCTTCCCTATGCCCGGATACGAACGCTGGAGCGACCTCGAACGGAAAGAACTAATGGATGTGATCGACTCCGGCATCCTCATGCGCTATGGATTTGACGGCGCCCGAAAAGGCCATTGGAAATCCAAAGAACTCGAAGCAGCCGTCTGCGAGACATTTGGCTGCGCCCATGCACAACTCACCTCCAGTGGTACCGCTGCACTCACCACCGCACTCAGCGCATTGGGTGTAGGATACGGCGATGAAGTGATCATGCCCAGTTTTACGTTTGTAGCCTCTTTCGAAGCCGTGATCAGTGTTGGCGCCATTCCTGTACTTGTCGACATCGATGATACCCTCACCCTGGATCCCGTCTCCGTTCGTAAAAACATCACGCCGCGCACCCGAGCCATCATGCCGGTACACATGTGCGGCAGCATGGCCGACATGGATGCACTTCAAGCCATCTGCCGCGAACACAACCTCTGGTTGCTGGAAGATGCCTGTCAAAGCATCGGTGGAACCTATAAAGGAAAAAAATTGGGCTCCATCGGCGATGCAGGAACCTTCTCCTTCGATTTTGTAAAAACGATGACCTGCGGAGAAGGGGGCGTGGTGATGACCAACAACCATGAGATATATGTGAAAAGTGATGGCTATACCGACCACGGACACGATCACCTGGGTGTCGACCGCGGGGCGGACCTCCATCCATTCATCGGATATAATTTCCGGATCTCTGAATTGCATTCGGCCGTCGGACTCGCCCAGATCCGTCGTCTTCCCGAATTCCTGGAAACACAGAAAAAAAATCATGGGCTACTGAAATCGATCTTGGCCGAGATCCCCGGCATCAGTTTCCGCCGCGTACCAGACCCGAGCGGCGACAGTTGCAGCTTCATCAGTTGGTTCTTGCCTACAGCCGAACAAACTCAACGCGCGGTAGACGCCATGCGAGAAGCAGGCATTCTTGCAGGTAACTTTTACTGGTACAACAACAACTGGCATTATATCCGCAAATGGGATCATTTGAAAACGGCACTGACCTTGAATTCGTTGTCGCCCGAATTGCGCACCCGCATTGAATCGGAGGCCAACAAGGACTTTACGGCCAGTGACGCCATCATGAGCCGCTGCGTGTCCACTTCGATCAGTTTGTTGTGGACCGAAGAACAGATCCGCGAAAAAGGTGCACGCATGAGCGAAGTCATTCGACAGGCACTATAACCGCGATGCCAATCGGTTGACGTAATTTTGTCGGGCATGGCGCTCGGACAACGACTTCAACTCAAGCTCCAACAAAAACTGTCCCCTCAGCAGATTCAATTGATGAAGCTGCTGCAGATCCCTACGGCCAATCTCGAAACACGCATCAAAGAAGAGCTGGAAGAAAACCCGGCCTTGGAGTGGGAGCCGGGCGATGCCGACGAACGCAACAGTCCTGCCGATGAGTTTTCCGACACAAGCGATGAGCCCGAAACGGACATCGTATCGGATATTTACAACGACATTGATGTTAGTGATTATTTACAGGACGGAGAGGATGAGATCCCCGATTATCGGTTGCATGCTGGCGGATCATCGACGGATTTGGAAGACAAACCCTTTCAGGATGCCTCTCCGGTAAGCTTCTATGAATCCCTCCTCGATCAAATACATTGGTTGGAACTGAACGAAACCGAACAGCAGGTTGCCGAGCAGTTGATCGGTAGTTTGGATGAAGATGGATACTTGCGTCGTGACTTGCAAGCGATCGTCGACGATTTGGCTTTTCGTCAAAACCTGTATGTGGATGCTTCCTTGGTGGGCGCCGTATTGACCCGCGTACAAGAACTGGAACCCCCCGGCATCGCTGCAAGAGATCTGCAAGAATGCTTGCTCTTGCAATTAAAAAGAGCCGAACAAGACGGAAAAGAGAAAACACTTGAGCGACGCATCCTCGAAGATCACTTTGAGGAATTCACAAGAAAAAATTACGACAAGCTGCAGCGCGATTTGGGACTGAACGATGCTGAACTCCGACACGCGCTCCAACAGATCACACGATTGAATCCAAAACCCGGCGGATTGACGGAGGGTACGGAGCAACAGAATTATGTGATTCCCGATTTTTTTGTGATCAACAACCAAGGAAGACTCGATCTGACCCTCAATAGCCGCAACGCACCCGAACTGCGCGTCAGTCAGGAATACCGCGACATGCTGAAACACTATGATGCGGGTCCGAAAAAGAACCGATCCGAAAAAGAAGCCGTGTTGTTCATCAAGCAAAAGATCGATTCCGCCAAATGGTTCATCGATGCCATTCAGCAACGACAACATACGCTCACACTGGTCATGCAACAGATCCTGAGACATCAGGAGTCCTTCTTCCTAACGGGCGACGAAACCGAACTGCGACCCATGATCCTGAAAGACATTGCGGCGCGCACCAACCTGGACATATCGACAATCAGCCGCGTGGCCAACAGCAAATTTGTTCAAACCGAATTCGGCACATATCGATTGAAATTTTTCTTCAGTGAAGCGGTACAAACACAATCCGGAGAAGAAGCCTCTACCCGAGAAGTAAAAAAGATCCTGGCGGACTTGATCGAAAATGAAGACAAGAAGCTCCCACTGAGCGATGACCAACTGACAGAAACACTCACGCAGCGCGGATACAACATCGCCCGAAGAACCGTCGCCAAATACCGGGAACAACTGAGCATCCCTGTTGCCAGATTGAGAAAGGAAATTTAGAATTGCAAATAGATCGGCATCACCGGCTCCGCCGCCTTGAATACGCCGTAGAGCAACGCAAATCCGAAGAAGACCAGCAAGTACACGATCAACGGCATCCGTGCAAAAAGATGAATGCGTTTGCTCATCCAGTCATCCGGAATGGCATGCAAGAGAAAAGCCAGTGCCATCAATCCAACTACTGTCTTGTAGTTGCCAAAAAAAGCAGGCCAAACACTGAGCGAAAAATCCGACGTGATCTGGTGCAGCATGGAACCCGCGATCTCCAATGAACCAGCCTTAAAAAATACCCAGCCGAAGCAAACGAAATGAAAGGTCACCAGCAACATGATGATGCGATAGACAGTTGAAGATCCGTTTCGGGATTGGACCCATCCCCCCGGACCCATCATCCACAACTTGTGAATGGCCAGACCAAAGCCATGTAAGGCACCCCAAATCAAAAAATTAAAACTGGCACCATGCCAAAATCCGCCCAGCAACATGGTCGTAAATAGATTCATGCCGGTAAACGCTGTCTGTTTGTTGCGCTGAAGGATGGCCGGGAGCAGAAACAACGACAGCAGGGCCAACGTGATCAAAAAAGCGGTTAACAAAGACAATCCGAATAAAGAGTAGGCCGACCAGAACAGCGTTCCAAAGAATAATGCAGGAAACAATATACTGGCGAGGGAACGTCCCCGGTTTCCGCCCAAGGGTATGTACAAATAATCGCGTAGCCACGACGACAAGGATATGTGCCAACGACGCCAAAACTCGGTGATGTTTCCGCTTTGATAAGGCGAAAGAAAATTGACCGGCAGCGTGAAACCAAGCCAGCGTCCAATGCCCAACGCCACATCACTGTATCCGCTGAAATCGCAATAGATCACGATGGCATATCCATATACAGCCAGTAGATTTTCGAGTCCGGTATACCGTGCCGGATCGTCGAATACATAATCGACAAAATTCAGCGTGAGATAATCAGAAATGATCAGCTTCTTAAAAAGTCCGGAAAAGATCAGATAAAACCCTTGCGCAAAATCAGATTCCTGCAATGCCCAGGGCCGATTGATCTGCGGAACAAAATCATGTGCCCGAACGATGGGTCCCATCACCAGCTTGGGGAAGAACGACAAGAACAACAGATAGTCGCTGAACTTTCGGGCAGGTTCGAGTTGTCCGCGATACACATCGACTGTATAGCTGAGATTTTCAAACGTATAAAAAGAGATGCCCACCGGCAACAACAAATTCAGGGGCTGAAATCCGGTTTGGAACAGCGTGTTGGACAGCTCAATGAAAAAATCAGTGTACTTGAAGTAAAAAAGCAATCCCAGATTGAATACTACGCTCAGCAACAGCAAGCCTTTTTTACGAAATGGATTCTGTTGTCGGTAGATGGCATTGGAGAGCAGATAGTCGACGATGGCCGACAATATTACCAACCCAACAAAAGAGCCGCTGGCTTTGTAAAAAAAGTAAAGGGAGAAAAAACAGAAAACGTATCGTCGGGCCGTCAACCGGTTGCGCAACCAATAGTACAGGACAATGAAGGCGGCAAAGAAGAATACGAAGAACCCGTTGTTGAACAGGAGCGGATTTTTCGGATCATAGAGAAACTGTTCCCCAAATGCTTGTATGTCGAAGATGGTCAAGGCGTATTGGCAGGTTTGGGTTTGGCGCGGTTGATCGATGCCGTATACAAACGATACTCACGCAAGATCGCCTTGTATAGGGATTCGCCCAGCCAAGCAGCACCGCGGGCATTTGGATGTACATAATCCTTTCCGGCCCAAGCTGGATTCCGATTGGCCCAATCCACAATGCTGTTGGTACCCCCCATCGTGGCAAATTGATTGTAAAAAGCGACATCGGATTGAAAGGCGGCTTTTGCTTGCACGGCCACGAGTGAGTCGATGCCAACGGCTGACGCCCATCCACCCGAATACCGAAAGGCACGATCGGCTGTACTCACAACTAGTACATCTGCGTTGGGAAAAGTTTGCTTGAATCGCTCAATGACCGGCTGCATGGCCTTGCCATACCAGCGAAAATCTTTGTCCATCGGACGAAACAATAAATTCACTCCATACTGAAACACGATGAGGTCATATGGTTGTTGTTGTTGAATGGCCTGTAGCCAGTTGGCTGAAAGTTTGGCCAGTTCAATTCCGGTAATGCCCCGGAAAGAGAAATTATCCAAGATGATGCCATCCGGCGACTCGAAAGAAACTCCGTAAAGCGTAGGAGTATTGGAGGTTGCCGAAAGGGAAAGCGTACGTCCGGCATCTGTTGACAACAAAATTCGATTGAAGGAGCCGTTGGCGGTAATCAATCTTTCTTGTTGTTGGAATTGGATAGAGGCATTGCTGTCGGGCCCACAAAGCAGGTATTTCTGAATCAGCAGGGAGCTGTCGCCGCGCGTACGGTCGGTATAGCGCGCCCAATCGGATTGACTGCTGAAGGCATGCCCGGATAAATAGAGTGGTGCGTTGCCCGGATTTTGCTTGAAGCTTCGGTCGGACCATCCACGGCTATACTCAGAACGAACGGTCTGGCGAAATCCGGCCACGATAGATGTGATGGGTACATAGCCCACGCCGGTTCCGCCAAAGTTTTTCTGAAGAAGTTCACGCAAGGTTTGCGTCATCAGATCGCCTTCGATCATGCTGTCGCCGAAATACGCGATGCGGATCTTTCCTTTCTTCGTTTGACGGAGTGTATGCAGCCGCTCTAGGAAATGAGGAAGTGCATAGCGATTGCTGTCTGTTTGAAAATTGATGATCTGTGCGGCTGTTCTATAGCGCTCAAAACGACGTGCGGGCAGATTGGCTGCTTGCGTTGCTGAGTCTGGTACGGAAGTAGTCTCAACGGTCGCTGATTGGATAGAGTCGGCGTGGACGAGATCGCTGATCAAATTGATCCGATTGAAGGGTGTCCAGGAAACATTCCAGGCATAGGCGGCGATGGAAAATCCCAGCAGCAAGGCAGTACTCCAGGCGACAAAGCTGACGACACGACGAGGGGCATTCATGGTGGAAACTAAGATTTCAGAGGCGTTGCTTACGGATGGTACTCATTACACGCTGCTTCCAAACGGTTGGCATTTCAGAATAGCCGGTTGCCGCAATGGCATTGATCCATTTTGATGGATCGTTTGTTCCTTTCAGGGTCGGATAAAATTTTTTTCGGGTCATGAGGCGGCAAAAATCTGAAAACGATTCCACATCTGAAGAATATTGTTTGTATCGAGAACGCACGCCGTGGGTTCGCATCAAACTATTCTTCCCAACGATCCCGAAATAGTTTTTCAGCAGCCGGGCATGGCGGCTGGTGCCGGAGCCGGATTCCAGCATGGAGATGCCGAGTATGACCGAAGCCGGAATGCCATAGGCTGCTGAAAGTGAATCCGCCATTGGTTTGAAACGGGTGACAAATCGTTGGGCAGACGGTTGTGCCGTCAGCAGGACGGGCAGAAGGAAAAGAATGAATCCCGCCAAACGGATACTACGAAAACCTGCTTTCAGGATAGAATGCATGACAATAAAGATACCTCTGTCTTCCGGATTGACCAATTTACTACCTTGCCACCCGATGCATACACCTCATCCGAAAAACAGGATTGCCGTGGCCGCGGCACAGTTGATCTCCTGGGTCTTTCATCCGGTATTTCAACCGGTCATGCTCGTTGCCTTTCTTCTTTTCAGCGATACCTCTACACAGTTTTTAGGATTTCGTACGGGACAAAAATGGTTGATCCTCGGCCAGGCCTTTACCCTGTATACGTTTTTCCCCTTGGTAACAGTGGCCTTACTAAAGGCGCTTGGTTTTTTGGAATCGATCCGGTTACACACGCAACGGGATCGCGTCATCCCCTTGGTAGCCATCGGCATCTGGTATTTCTGGATCTGGTATGTTTGGAAGAACCTGCCCGATTACCCGATCGAATTGG
>JBDKIP010000177.1:0-2849 GCA_039797015.1 Bacteroidota bacterium | reverse complement strand
GCATGCAATTCCTCGATCTCGGTCGGGAGGATGGTTCCTCCCCCACCACCGAAGATTTTGATGTGCCCGCACCCGCATTCCTCCAGCAGGTCCTTCATGTACTTGAAGAACTCAAGGTGTCCGCCTTGATAACTGGTGATGGCGATGCCCTGAACATCCTCCTCAATCGCGGCTTCCACGATTTCGCGCACGGAGCGGTTGTGGCCGAGATGGATGATCTCCGCACCCTGGCTCTGCAGGATGCGACGCATGATGTTGATGGCAGCATCGTGTCCGTCAAACAGGCTGGCCGCCGTGATCAATCGGACTTTAGGGGAGTTTGCATTCATAAAGGAGGCCCAAAATTACCAAAAACGAACAACTGTTCATTGAATTCAGAAAGGGATTCGGTTAGGTCCGCTACTTTTGTGACATGCATCCCATGACGCAGGCCGTCAGCCAATTGTATACGCAATGGGCCGGCGCCGAACCCACCTCGATCGACTTACTTCCCGAAAGCGGCAGCGAACGCCGTTACTTTCGCTTGCATGGCCCCAATGGCACCGTCATCGGCACCTATGGCGAAAACATACGCGAAAACGAAACATTTCACTATTTCACGCAGCATTTCAACCAGAAAAGCCTTCCCGTTCCGGAATTTTTGATTTTCTCCGAGGACAAGCGCTGCTACCTGCAATCCGACAAAGGAGATACCTCACTGTTAAGCGTCTTGGAAGAAAAGGGCGAAACGGAAGAAGTATACACCCTCTTCAAAAAAACGGTACAAGGACTCGCTCAATTACAAGTACAAGGAGATGCGGGAATGGATTATACGCGCTGTCTAACGAACCAGGAATTCGGAAAACAAGCGATCCTCGCCGATCTCCTATACTTCAAATACTATTTTCTCGATGCCCTGCGCAAACCATACGACAAACAAAAACTGATCGACGATTTTGATGCGCTAAGCAATTACCTCACACACACGGAATATAAATACTTCCTGTTCCGCGACTTTCAAAGCAGAAATGTACTCGTAAAGGACAATGAAGTCTTTTTCATCGACTACCAGGGTGGCATGAAAGGCGCCCCGCAATACGATCTAGCTTCCTTACTCTGGCAAGCAAAAGCCAACCTCTCTGCTGAATGGAAGGATGCCTTACTGAACGACTACCTGGATGCATTGGATCAACAGATCGGCAAACCCGTGAACCGAACCGTCTTTCAAAGCCAGTACAATGGCTACGTATTGATCCGGTTGCTGCAAGTACTGGGTGCATACGGATTTCGTGGATTGTTCGAACGTAAAGCCCACTTCCTTACCAGCATCCCGTTGGCATTATCCAACTTAACTACCTACCTGTCGAAACAATCGATCGGCATAGCGTTGCCGGAATTTGAAAAGGTATTGCAGCTTTGCATATCGGAGGAAATCGTAAAACGATTTACCCCCACACTAGCCACAGAGCAAACACCACTGGTGGTCAAGATCTGTAGTTTCTCGTATCGTGGCGAAGCGCCAAAAGACACGTCCACCAACGGGGGCGGATTTGTTTTTGATTGTCGGGGCATTGTGAATCCCGGCCGTGTGGAAGAAATGAAGACACAGACCGGTCGCGACAAAGCCGTGAAGGATTTTCTGGAACAGCAGACGCTCATGCCGGATTTTCTGAACAGCGTGTATGATCTGGTCGACATATCCGTGGAGGAATACATCAAACGTGGCTTTGAAAGCCTGATGGTGAGTTTTGGATGCACGGGCGGACAACACCGCAGCGTCTATGCGGCGGATGCGTTGGCTCGTCACTTGCGCAATAAATTCAAGGTAAAAGTGGAGCTGCGTCACCTGGTACAGGACGCAAAGAATTGGATAAACGAACTACCCAAGCCCGCATGAAGGCAATGATTTTTTCGGCCGGGTTGGGTACGCGGTTCAAGCCCTGGACCGATCACCACCCAAAGGCGTTGGCAGTTGTCAACGGTAAATCCCTTTTGCAACGCAACATCGAATACTTACAACAATTCGGCATCCGTGACGTGGTGGTGAATGTGCATCATTTCGCAGAGCAGATCGAAGCCGCCATCAGCGAGTCCAATGGCTGGGGCAGTAACATTTACATCAGTGATGAGCGAAATGAAGTGCTTGAAACCGGCGGGGGATTGTTGAAGGCAGAAACGCTGCTGGGAAATGAGCGATTCATTACCTGCAACGTAGATATCCTGACGGATCTCGACATTTCCAGGTTGATTCAATTTCACGAACAGCATCAGCCACTGATCAGTTTTGGTGTAACGGATCGTTCTTCCACTCGCCAATTTTTATTCAACGATTCGATGGAACTCTGCGGCTGGAAGAACAATGTCACCGGCGAAGTACGGATGTCAAGAGACGAAGAAAATCTGACCGCTTTTTCGTACAGCTGTGTGGTCATATTTGAACCACGCATATTCGATTTGATGCGCAGCCATGGCTTCGTCGGAAAATTCTCACTGACGGATGTGTATCTGCGGTTGGCCACGGAACACAAGATCTTAGGGTTCGACCACTCCGGCGATCGATTTATTGATGTCGGAAAACCGGAGGCTGTGAAGATCGCTGAGGCGATCTTCAGTTGAGAAGATGGGGTTGAGAGTTGAGGTATGGTTGGTTGAGGAGATGGAGTTGAGGGTTGAGGTTTTGAGAGTTTAAAGGATTAGTCTTGGCCAATTTTGAAAGCAAAAAATATCTTAACATATTCTAAGCCTTTTGGGAGTAGACAAAGGTTTTACCTTTAGCCGCTGTTCTAAACAAAGAACTTGCAACCTAAACGCCCATCTTCCATCATTCAACTATACCCACATGCGTATTATCTCCCTCTTCACCCTGATCA
>JBDKIP010000176.1:0-3507 GCA_039797015.1 Bacteroidota bacterium | reverse complement strand
AGGTGCCGGAGGCAGTATGTTGATGGTGATCGCTACCGGTACGGCGGTACGTCTTTGAGTGTATGAGAAGGATATTTTTCCTGTTCTGTTTATTCGTCTCATCCACGATCGAAGGGAGGGCGCAGGATTGTGCGGTCATTCGCAATACGGATCCGTATACCCGTTCGGTCACCCTGTCTACCGGGTATCACAAGTGGGCGGGCGGTTCGGTTTTACTGGATGCCAGCAAGGCTGAAATCGATTGGATGATCGAGGTCGGAGCCGGAAATGTTTGCTTCGATGATGAGACCACGATCCAGGTGTTTTTTGAGGGGGTGAAACAAAAGTTTTTGTTCCGCAATTCGGGTACGATGAATTGTGAGGGGTTGTTGCACGTGCTTTTTAAGAATGGCCCCAACACCAATTATCAACTTGCCAAGTTGACTACACTACCCATTCAGCGAATCCTGATCACCACTGCGGCAAAGAAGGAGTGGTCCATAGAGCCAGATCCTACTCAGCGCGCGGTTTGGATGCGCTCGGCCTCCTGTTTGACCAATGAGGCAAAAAAATTACTGACGCAATAAAAAAGCCCTCCAACCGGAGGGCTTTTTCGTATTCGATCGAAACCGATCAATAGCGGTAATGTTCGGGCTTGAAGGGACCAACTTTGGGTATGCCCAGGTAATCGGCTTGTGCGGTCGTGAGTTCGTCGAGTTGCACACCGATCTTGGCCAAATGCAGACGGGCTACCTTCTCATCCAGGTGTTTGGGCAGCACGTATACGTTGTTCTCGTAGTTTTTGTGGTTGTTCCAGAGTTCGATCTGTGCCAGGGTCTGGTTCGTGAAGGAGTTACTCATCACAAAGGAGGGGTGACCGGTAGCACAACCCAGATTTACCAAACGACCTTCGGCCAGGATGATGATGTCGTTGCCATCCACGTTGTAGATGTCGACTTGAGGTTTAATGGTGTCTTTGGTATTTCCGTAATTGGTGTTCAGCCATGCGATGTCGATCTCGATGTCGAAGTGTCCGATGTTACAAACGATGGCTTTGTCTTTCATGCGTTTGAAATGCTCACCGGTGATGAGGTCGCGGCAACCGGAGGCAGTCACTACGATGTCTGCTTCTGCCACGGCGTCGATCATGCGCTTCACTTCAAATCCGTCCATTGCGGCCTGCAGGGCACAGATCGGATCGATCTCGGTGACGATCACGCGGCAACCGGCTCCAAGCAAGGAAGCGGCGGAGCCTTTACCTACGTCTCCATATCCGCCCACGACGGCTACTTTACCGGCCATCATGATGTCGGTCGCGCGACGGATCGCATCCACCAGTGATTCTTTGCAACCGTATTTATTGTCGAATTTGGATTTGGTTACAGAGTCGTTTACGTTGATCGCGGGCATGGGGAGAGTTCCTTTGGCCACGCGCTCGTACAAACGGTGTACGCCGGTAGTTGTTTCTTCGGAGATTCCTTTTACGTGTTGTGCGAGTTCAGGGAATTTATCAAGAACCATATTGGTCAGGTCTCCTCCGTCGTCGAGGATCATGTTCAGGGGCTTGTCCGCCCCTCCGAAGAACAATGTTTGTTCGATGCACCAGTCAGCTTCTTCAATGGTTTGACCTTTCCAGGCAAATACACCGATGCCGGCGGCAGCGATGGCAGCAGCGGCATGGTCCTGCGTGGAGAAGATGTTGCAGGAACTCCATTTTACTTCGGCACCCAGGGCAACCAGGGTTTCGATGAGTACGGCGGTTTGGATGGTCATGTGCAGGCATCCGGCGACGCGGGCACCCTTCAGGGGTTGGGAAGCGCCATATTCGGAGCGAATGGCCATGAGTCCGGGCATTTCTGCCTCGGCGAGACGGATCTCCTTGCGGCCCCATTCGGCCAGTGAGATGTCGGCTACTTTATAGGGGAGGGAAAAATCGATTTGAGCGGTTTGGGTGGACATGGGTTTTGTTTTTGATGTGACGGGCGCAAAGGTAATGCTTTGGGACGTAAAATCCCCGTTGGATAAGGGATTCAGGGGATGGGGCATTCCATGATGTAATCATTCATGAAAAACCCGTTTCCGATCTGGAAATCTTCTTCGCGCGCGATATGAAAACCAAGCTTTTGATAGAATCCAACGGCCTTGTTCTTTCGGTTCACCTGCAATTCCAATTGTGTGCCATTGAGTGATTTCACCGTGGACAGGACTTGTTCGATGAGTTGCCTGCCCAGTCCGGTTTGTTGTTTGTCGGAGCGCACATAGAGCTTATCCAACTTCCAGTGGGCCCCTTGTAATGGCCGAAAGGAGGCAAATCCCAGTAGTTCCTTAGAAGCTGATTCGATCAGGATGAATTGAATGCCGGATTCAAATTGTTTTTGAAGGGAATCCGGACTGTACATCCACTCGAGCATAAAACTGATCTGCTCGGCAGAGATTACCTCGGCATAGGCCTTTGGCCATACCTCATGGGCGAGTTTCTTGATGGCAGGCAGATCGGCCAGTTCGGCTGTTCGGATCCGGGTGCTCATTGTTCTTTGGGAAGTCTTGCGGGGTTGGATCGGGTGGTATCCGACTTCATCGGTCCGGTGGGGGAATTGCCTTGTTCGTCCATTTCCTCATAATCCTCCTCGGTACCTACGCCGGTATTTTCTCCGGTGGCGCCGGGGAGTGGATCCGTATCACTGATGATGATGTCGGCTGCGTTTTGGTGAATGGCCATTTCCTCGGGTTGAAGAAAGCGGGCTTCTTTTTCGATGCCTGTTTTGGCGTCTGACAAAACTTTGCCCAAAAAGTACTCACAGATGGGTCTTGCCATTCGAGAACCATCTCCTTGATTTTTGATGAAGCGGTCATCAAAGCCGACCCAGGCGCCTACTAAAATTTGTGGGGTGAATCCGATGAACCAGGCATCGGCATTGTCGTTGGTGGTTCCGGTCTTGCCACCCATCTCCATGGCTCCCACGCGGGCACGCATACCGGCGGCAGTTCCTTTATCGACTGCGCCTTGCATGACGCGGGCCATGGTGTAGGCGGTTGCCTCGCTGACCACTTCTTCCCGGTTGGCCAAGTAGTGGATTTGTTTGATCACCTTTCCGTTTCGATCTTCGATGCGAAGGATCGATCGGGGTTTTGTAGAATATCCGCTTCCGGCAAAAATGGTATAGCCCCAAAGCATTTCGTAGAGGGAAAGATCACAGGCGCCCAAACAAATGGAGGGGAAGGGCTGAACGGGTGTGGGAATTTTCAATCGACGCAGGAAATCGGAGAAGGATTCGGGTCCCACCTGTTTCATGATCGAGGCAGTAGCGCAGTTCTTGGAATAAGCCAGCGCATTGGCCAGGGTGATGGTGCCTCCACCACACTCACGCCCGGCGGGTACCCAGCCGGATCCCGGGAAATATTGTGCCGCGTTTTCGACCTGCGTTTCCGGACGCAATCCTCTTTCTTCCATGGCTTGCGTGTAGAGCAGCGGTTTGATGGTGGATCCGACCTGTCGCTTCGTATTCAAATTGACGTGATCGTATTTGA
>JBDKIP010000175.1:0-2617 GCA_039797015.1 Bacteroidota bacterium | reverse complement strand
TGATCTCGCAATGTCCGTCGGTCATCCGCGCTTGCAACAACTCATCTCCTTCCACGATGGTGATTGCATTCACGCCGGTTTGACGGGGACGGGAGAAATCTTCCAAGGCGGTTTTCTTGATCACTCCCTTCTTCGTACAGAGTACGATATTATGCCCCTTAACGAATTCCTCGTCCTTCAGATCTTTCACATCAATGATGGCGCGTACCTTATCGTCGGGCGGCAATTGCATCAGGTTTTGGATCGCACGACCTTTTCCGGTCTTCTCCCCCTCAGGTATCTCCCACACATTGAGCCAGTAGCATCTTCCTTTTTCCGTAAAGAAAAGCAGCGTATGGTGGGAAGAAGCCACGAACAGATGTTCAATGTAATCTTCGTCACGTGTGCGTCCGCCGATCACACCACGCCCTCCGCGACGCTGGGCCCGGTATTCATCCGCAGGGGTTCGTTTGATGTAGCCAAGATGTGAAATGGTGATCACAACATCTTCTTCTTTGATGAGATCCTTCAGTTTTACCTCATCATCCAAGTAGGTAATCTCCGTATTTCGAACATCGCCAAACTTTTCCTTGATTTCCAACAATTCGGTTTTAATCACCCCGTAACGCATGCCTTCATCGCTCAGCAGCAGTTCCAAATGGGCGATCAATTTCATCAGCTCATCGTATTCGGCGCGGATCTTGTCGCGCTCCATGCCGGTCAGGCGCTGCAGACGCAATTCCAGGATCGCTTTTGCCTGAATCTCATCCAGTCCCCAGCCGGCATTGACGAGGTTTTCTTTTGCTTCCTCCGGATTCGTCGATTGACGGATCAAACGAATCACTTCATCCAAATGATCCAACGCGATCAAATATCCGTTCAGGATGTGCGCACGCTTCTTCGCCTCATTCAATTCAAATTGCGTACGACGCACCACCACTTCGTGACGAAACTCCACGAACTCGGAAATCAAATCTTTCAGGTTCAGGGTGCGTGGACGACCCTTCACGATCGCTACGTTGTTGATCCCGTAAGAGGTCTGAAGATCCGTGTACTTGTAAAGTTGATTGATGATCACATTGGCAATCGCATCCCGTTTCAGATCGACCACCAGACGAGTTCCTTCTTTTTGTGTGGATTCGTTGTTTACGTTTGAAACGCCCTCGATCACCTTGTCGTTCACCAGCTCGCCGATCCGATTGACCAGTGCATCCCGGTTCACTTGATAGGGCACTTCGGTAATGATGATCTGCTCCCGTCCATTTGCTTTGGCTTCCACCGTCAATTTACCGCGCACCACTACCCTTCCCCTGCCTGTATGCATGGCCTGACGAACGCCTTCCATCCCATAGATCACCCCGCCGGTTGGAAAATCGGGTGCCTTGATGTATTGCATCAGCGAATCGATGTCGATCTCGCGATTGTCGATATAGGCCACGCATCCGTCGATCACTTCCGACAGATTGTGTGGCATCATGTTGGTGGCCATTCCCACGGCAATGCCGCTCGAACCGTTAACAAGCAAGGAAGGAATGCGCGTAGGAAGAACGGTTGGCTCTTTCTCGGAGTCGTCAAAATTCAACTGGAAATCGACCGTATCCTTGTCAATGTCATCCAGCATGTGTTCGGCCAAACGCTCCAACCGGGCTTCAGTATAACGCATGGCTGCCGGACCGTCACCATCCTGGTTTCCAAAGTTTCCCTGTCCGTCGATCATGGCATAGCGCATGCTCCATTCCTGAGCCATACGAACCATCGCGTCGTATACGGAAGAGTCGCCATGCGGGTGATATTTACCCAGCACTTCTCCCACAATACGCGCCGACTTTTTATAGGGTTTGTTGTAATTGATACCCAACTCATTCATGGCAAACAAAACCCGGCGGTGCACGGGCTTCAATCCATCACGCACATCGGGCAGGGCACGACCTACGATCACCGACATCGAATAGTCGATGTAGGCGGTTTTCATTTGCTCCTCGATCTGAACCGGTAAGATCCGATCCTGATCCTGCGTGCGCTCCGGTAAACGATTCTCCTCCATTGAAAAAAACCTGTTTTTTTGATCCCAGATGTCGATGTAACGGACTGGGAAGGCAGGTCGACAAATGTACTTTTTTCAAGCGGCAAGGGGGCTGAAAAACCTACCTTTTTCGGGTGTAAAAACGACTGTTTTATCCACGTATGTGAATTACTTTTCTGCTGTTTTTTTTGGCTGCAGAAATACTGCTGAACGCAGATTTCCGGTCGTTTAAACGACCTTTAGGCCATGTCCAAAATTCTTCTGTTTGGCGCCGGAAAATCAGCAACGGTTTTGATCGATTATTTGGTCGTGCAGTGTGCCCGATTGAATCATTTCCTGGAGGTGGTGGATGCCGGCCCTCAAGTGGCCAATCAGAAAGTAGCGGATGCATGCACGCGGGCAGGGATCTCGGCAGAACGGGTTACATCCCGCCAATATTCCATCGATTCCGAACCGGATCGACAAGCGAGTATACAGTCAGCCGATGGGGTGATCTCCCTGCTCCCCCCCCACTTGCATTCGATCGTGGCAAAAGATTGTCTGCATTTTCAACGACCCTTGTTCACGGCATCCTATGTGGATGATCAGGTAAAAAGCATGCGCGCGGATATTGAG